>CAYGLH010000173.1:3152-7747 GCA_964350535.1 uncultured Ilumatobacteraceae bacterium | reverse complement strand
AGACCGGGGGTGGTGGGGACCGCGACATGTCCGTCGACGACCTCGATGGGGTCGTGGACGATGTCCTGCGCGTAGAAGCGGGTCGACGCGCTGATGTCGCCGGGCAGCGTGAAGCCGGGAAGCGCGGCGAGGGCGGCGTTGGCGGCCCGCCCGATGCCCGTCTCGAGCATGCCGCCGCACCAGACGGGGATCCCACGGGAACGGCACAGGTCGTGGATCCGGACGGCCTCCAGATACCCGCCGACGCGGCCGGGCTTGATGTTGGCGATCTCGCAGGCGCCGAGCTCGATGGCGTCCGCCGTCGTCGCCGCCGACACCAGCGACTCGTCGAGGCAGATCGGGGTCTCGACCTCGTCGGCGAGCGTGGCGTGCCCGACGATGTCCTCCTCCGGGAGTGGCTGCTCGATGAGCAGCAGGTCGAAGTCGTCGAGTTGGCGCAGGTGCTGGCCGTCGGTGCGTCGATACGCCGTGTTGGCGTCGACCTGGAGCGGCACGTCGGGGCCGATGAGGTCGCGCACGGTGCCGACGGCGTCGATGTCGAACCCGGGTTCGATCTTCAGCTTGATGCGGACGTAGCCATCGTCGACGTAGCCCTGCACGGCGTCGAGCAACTCGTCGATCGTGTCGTGGATGCCGACGCTGACGCCGCTCGGGATCCGCTCGGTGGTGGTGCCGAGGTAGTCGGCGAACGAACGGCCGCCGGCGCGCAGCTCCGCATCGAGCACCGCCATCTCGATCGCTCCCTTGGCCATCGGGTGGCCGTGCATCTTGGCGAGCAGCGGCCCGACGTCGGCGGCCCCGACGGTGTCGGCGGCGAACAGCTTCGGGAGCAGGTGGTGGATCAGCACGTGCTGGGCGCCGTCGACGTACTCGGGGGAGTAGCTCGGCTCGCTGAGCGCGACGCACTCGCCCCATCCTTCGACGCGGCCGTCGTCGGTGTCGAGCTCGGCGCGGACCAACAGGATGTCGCGCGACGACTGCGAGCCGAAGCTGGTCCGGAACGGTGTGACGAGGGGCAGGTGGATCCGCCGCAGCTCGACGGCGTGCAGGATCGAGGCCATCAGTGCATTCCTTCGAGGACGTACTCGCCGTCGCGGGTGAACCCCAGCACGCGGCGGCCGGCGGCGAGCGCGGGTGCGAGCCGCTCGCGGTGGAGCTGTCGCCAGTCGGCGACGGCCGCCGGATCGGTGCGCCGCAGGGTGACGATGTCGTCGGGGGTGCCGATCAGCTCCACGCCGGCGAGAGGCTCGCCGTCCTCGTCCGTGCCGTCGCAGAGCGGCGAGTCGGGTTCGATGTCGAGGTCCCAGGCGACGACGAGGCGGTCCGACCGGTCGCCGGCGTTCAACGCGTCGGTCATCTCGCCGTAGAAGGCCTCGACGTACTCGACCACCTCGGCGCCGAGCACGGCGACGTTGAACCACGCGTTGCGACGCACGAGCGGGTCGAAGGTCCAGATGATGCACTCCAGACCGTGCTGCTTGGCCCACTCCCGCTGGTGCAGCTTCATCTGCCGGCCGAGGCCGCTGCGGCGGGCGCCCGGGAGCATCCCGGTGACGTGGCTGTGCAGCGCGGGTCGTCCGCGATGGCGGGCGAGGATCCCGACGGACGCACCGACGATCGCCGGCTCCTCGCGGCCCTCGGTGGCGTACAGCGCGGTCACGTACCCGCCGGCGTGGGAGATCGCCATCAGCATCTCGAGGCGCACGAGCTCGGTGGCCGAACCCCACACCTGTTGGAACACGTCGATCAGCGAACGCATCTCGGCGGCGGAGGTGAGATGGCGGATCTCGTACCCGTTGTCGTCGATGTCGAACACCGGACTGTCGGAGCCTGGTTCGATGCCGTCGCTGAGGTTCTCGAGCTCGCTCATGTGCCGCTCACCGTAGTCGTGGCGCACCGCGATGGGATCGTGCCCACAGGCTGTGCCCGATTTCCCCGCCGGGGGATCGTGCATCGGCGTGGAGGAGGGCGCACGGGCAGATAGGCATTGTGGCCATGGCGCGCATCCTCGTCACCGAACAGATCGCCGAGGCCGGGCTCGATCGCCTCCGCTCGGCCGGGCACGACGTCGACGTCCAGCTCGGCCTCTCCGCCGACGAGTTGCTCTCGGCGCTCCCCGGCGCCTCGGCGCTGATCATCCGGTCGGCCACCCAGGTCACCGACGAGGCGCTCGCCGCGGGATCCGACCTGATGGTCGTCGGTCGGGCCGGCATCGGGCTCGACAACGTCGATGTCGAGTCGGCGACCCGGCGCGGTGTCATGGTGGTCAACGCGCCCCAGTCGAACATCGTGTCGGCGGCCGAGCACACGATGGCCCTGCTCCTCGCCCAGGCCCGCAACGTCCCCCAGGCGCACGCCGCGCTGGTCGAGGGTCGCTGGGAGCGCAGCCGGTGGGAAGGCGTCGAGCTCTGCGAGAAGACGCTCGGCATCGTCGGCCTCGGCCGCATCGGCAAGCTCGTCGCCGATCGGGCCAAGGGCTTCGGCATGCGCCTGCTCGCCTACGACCCGTACGTGTCCGAGGATCGCGCCAAGCAGATGGGTGTCGATCTGGCCACGCTCGACACGGTGATCGCCGAGAGCGACTTCCTCACGATCCACCTCCCGAAGACCCCCGACACCATCGGCCTGATCAATCGCGACCTGCTGCTGAAGGCGAAGCCCGAGCTGCGCGTGATCAACGTCGCCCGCGGCGGCATCGTCGACGAGGCCGGGCTCGCCGAGTGCGTGCGGGAGGGCGTCATCGCCGGTGCCGCGCTCGACGTCTTCGACACCGAGCCGACCACCGAGTCGCCGCTGTTCGAGCTCGACGAGGTGATCGTCACGCCGCACCTCGGTGCCAGCACGCGCGAGGCCCAGGACAAGGCCGGTGACACGATCGCGTCGATGGTGCAGCTCGCCCTCGACGGCGACTTCGTGCCGTTCGCGGTGAACGTCAACGCCGCCGAGGCCAACGAGACGCTGCGGCCCTACCTGCCGTTGGCGGAGCGGCTCGGCGGACTGTTCGTGTCGCTCGTCGGAGAGCTCCCGGCCGAGATCGAGGTGTGCACCGAGGGCGAGATCGCCGGGTACGACACCAGGATCCTGGAGCTGGCGGCGCTGAAGGGCTTCTTCGGGGCGGTCTCCGACGAGGCGGTCACGTATGTGAACGCGCCGCAGATCGCCAAGGATCGCGGCGTGTCGGTGCGCGAGGTCAGCACGGCCACGGCCACCGACTACGTCAATCTCCTCACGCTGCGTGGCGGAGGCCACTCGATCAGCGGCACCCTCAGCGCCCGCGGTGGCGCCCAGCGGATCGTCAACATCGACAACACGCCGTTCGACGTTCCCCCGGTCGACCACATGGTGATCATCAGCAACGACGACCGTCCCGGCGTGATCGGCACCGTCGGCACGCTGCTCGGTGACGCCGGCGTGAACATCGCCGACATGGACGTCAGCCGGGTCACCGACTCCGGCACGGCGGTGATGCTCATCGCGCCGACCGCCGACGTGCCCGCCGAGGTGCTCGACGCGCTGCGCGAGGCACCGGGCATCCTGTCGGTCACCGCGCTCTCCGCCTGAGCCGACCCCCGTCAGACCCGCCGACACCCCGCGTCCTCGGCGCACGGGCGGCTGTGCCACAGTGAGGGGCGGGCCGACCGGAGGCCCGACCGGGGGACTGCGATGAACTTGGCCGACATCGGGCGTCACTGGGCCCGTTGGCAACCCGACCACGTGGCGCTGCGGTTCGGCGACACGTCGATCACGTGGCGCGAGCTCGACGAACGCGCCGCACGCGTCGCGGCCGGGTTCGTCCGCCTCGGTGTCGATGCGGGCGACCGGATCGGGATCCTCATGCTCAACCGCGTCGAGTGGGTCGAGTCGTTCCTCGCGACGCTTCGGCTCGGCGCCGTCCTGGTGCCGCTGAACGTGCGCTTCACCCCCGCCGAGATCGCCTACGTGGTGCGCGACGCGGGGTGCAAGCTGCTCGTCACCGACGACGTCCTCGGCGTCGGCGCCAGCGCGGCCGTCGGGTCCGATGCGTCGGTGCGGATCATCGCTGCCGACGACCTGCCGCGAGTGGCCGATCCAGCGCCTGCCCCTGGGCAGATCGGCGACGACCACCCCGCGACGATCTGTTACACGTCGGGTACGACGGGCGATCCCAAGGGGGCCGTCCTGACCCACGGCTCGTGGAACATCGCCTCGCAGGGATGGGCGCAGTCGGTGGCGCTGACGACCGCCGACCGCGTGTACCTCCCGTTCCCGCTGGCGTTCACCGGTGGGCTGGCCGTCTGGCTCTTCGCCTACTGGGCGGGCGCTCGCGTCGTGCTCGACGCCGACGTCGACCCCGGTCGCACGATCGATCTGTTCGAGACCGAGCGGTTGACCGCCCTCTTCGCGGTCCCGTTGATCCACCAGCAGATCGTCGACCACCCACGGTTCGGCGAGGCGGACCTGTCGTCGTGGCGGATCGCCTGTTCCGGCGGGGCGTCGGTCCCGCCGGCGCTGATCGCCGCCGTGCAGGCTCGCGGGGTGCCGATGTTGCAGGGCTACAGCCTCACGGAGGCGTCGGCGTGTGCCACGATCCTGCCGGGTCACGACGCAACCCGCAA
>CAYGLH010000173.1:554-3142 GCA_964350535.1 uncultured Ilumatobacteraceae bacterium | reverse complement strand
GGGTCGGCCGGCCTCCCGATCATCCACAGCTCGGTCGACGTCGTGCGCGACGACGGCTCGTCCTGCGAGGTCGACGAGGTCGGCGAGATCGTCGTGCAGGGTCCCCAGGTGATGCAGGGCTACTGGAACCAGCCCGCAGCGAGTGCCGACGCACTGCGCGGCGACCGCCTGCACACCGGCGATCTCGGGCGGCTGGACGAGGAGGGCTACTTGTACGTCGTCGACCGGGCGAAGGACATGCTCATCTCCGGCGGTCTCAACGTCTACCCCGCCGAGATCGAGCGGATCCTCGTCACGGTGCCCGGGATGGCCGAGGTGGCGGTGATCGGCGTACCCCACGAGCGGTGGGGCGAGGTGCCGGCGGTGATCGCCGTCCCCCTCGCGGGTGCCCGCCTCGGCGGCGACGACGTGCTCGCCACGTGCGCCGACTCGTTGGCGGACTACAAGCTGCCGCGCTATCTGGTCGTGCGCGACGAGCCGCTGCCGCGGAACATGAGCGGCAAGGTGCTGAAGCGAGAGCTGCGCGATGCGTACGCCGACCTCGCGAGCACCGCCGAGCCGATCCGCTGACCTGCGCCGATCTTCAACCCAGCGCGCCCGGTCGTCGGCCGCGATGGAACCGGTGGGTTCAGGCGGGGACGCGGAGGCTGAGCGAAGACGCCGTGCGACGGGCCTCGGCGCGGGCGGCCTCGGCGAAGTCGGCGCCCGAGCTGGCGTAGAGCACGGCCCGGGAGGAGCTGACCATCAGCCCGCGGCCGTCGTGCGCGGCGCCGTGCTCGACCGCTGCGGCCGCATCGCCGCCCTGGGCCCCGACGCCGGGGACGAGGAACGGCAGCTCGGGCGCGATCGCCCGGATGTCGGCCATCTCCTGTGGGTAGGTGGCGCCGACCACCAGCCCGCACTCGCCGAGCTGTGACCAGCGGGTGGCGACCATGTCGGCGATGTGGGCGTAGACCGGCCGGCCGTCGGCGACGAGCGACTGCACGTCGTCGCCCCCCGGGTTGCTCGTGCGGCACAACGCGATGACGCCACCGCCGTGGGCGAAGAACGGCTCGACCGAGTCGGTGCCGAGGTACGGGTTGACGGTGACGGCGTGCGCGGCGTAACGCCCGAACGCCTCGCGTGCGTAGTGCTCGGCAGTGGAGCCGATGTCGCCGCGCTTGGCGTCGAGGACCAGCGTCACGTGCGGGTAGGTCTCGCGCACGTAGTGGCAGATCCGTTCGAGCGCGGGCTCCTCGCGTTGGCTGGCGAAGTAGGCGATCTGCGGCTTGAACGCGCAGACGAGGTCGGCGGTGGCGTCGATGATCTCGCGGCAGAAGCGCTCGACCGCGTCGGCGGCCCCGTCGAGCGGCTCGGGCAGCCGGGCCGGGTCGGGGTCGAGTCCCACACACAGCAGCGACCGGCTCGCCGACCAGGCGCGATCGAGCTGGGCGTGGAACGACACGGGGCTACTCGACGGTGATCGCCGCCGTCGGGCAGAGGTCGGCGGCCTCGTTGACGCGCTCGGCGAGCTCGTCGGGTGGTTCTTCCTGGAGGACGTAGAGGTACCCGTCGCTGCGGACCTCGAACACCTCGGGACAGATCTGCATGCACGACCCGGTGGACGCACAGAGGTCGAAGTCGACCGTCACCTTCATGGATTCCCCTTCTCTCTCACGACTTGGACTGACGGTACCCGTCGGCGATCGCCGACGCCGCGTCGGCGTAGCAACGATCGGGATTCGTCCGCTCGTAGAACCTGCCGTCGGGCACGTGGAAGATCCCCGAACTGTCCTTGGCCTTGATCGGGTGGCTGTCCGGGCAGGTGCCGTCGGCGTTCGGTGCGCGCCACGACGGCGTGGGCTCGGGATCGACCGGTGCCGGTGCCGCTGCCGGTGCGTCGGCGGCGGGCGCAGCCGGGTCGCCGGCGGCCGTCGCGTCGTTCGGGGCCGGGTCGGCGAGCGGCGGCAGGGGTGGCCACTCGGGCGGGTCGTCGACCTGGATCGGTCGCGCCCGGTTGCGCAACCACAACACGAGCGCGGCCACGAGGGCGAGCACGAGCGCGGCGGAGGCGGTACGACCGGTGCGGGGCTGCGACATCCCGCCGCAGCGTAGTCGCCCGCCCCCGCCCGGTCCGGAAACCTGTCGCGTCGGGGTCTGACACCTTTGTGACAGGTTGGGCTGCTCCTAGCGCTCTTGGCGTTCGAAGGCGCCGAGGACGGCCTTCAGCGAGGCGGTGGTGATGTTCGGGTCGGTGCCGATGCCCCACCGGATCGTGCCGTCGGAGCGGACCGACTCGACATAGGCCACCGCCTGGGCGTTGGAGCCCTGGCCGATCGCGTGCTCGGCGTAGTCGAGCACGTCGAACACCGTCTCGGTGCCGACACCCGCCAACCGGCCGCCGAACTCGCGGACGAGCGCGGCGACGAACGCCTCGACCGGTCCGTCGCCCTCGCCGCCGATCGAGTGGGCCTGGCCGTCGACCTCGAGTTGGGCCTGGATCGTGGTCGAGCCGCCACCGTCGGTGGTGCGGGTGTGCAGCTCGTGGCTGCGCAGCCGGAAGCGCGGCTCGCTCGGCATGTACTCGCGCCGGATCGAGTCCCAGATCA
>CAYGLH010000173.1:0-544 GCA_964350535.1 uncultured Ilumatobacteraceae bacterium | reverse complement strand
GGTCGTCGGGCAGGGTGCGGTCGACGGTGGTGCGCGTGAGCGCTTCCCACGCGCCGGTGAGCGCCGCGCGCACGGCGCCGTCGTGTCGGGTGGGCTCGGGTTCGGTCATCCCGTCCTCACGCGTAGCCTCGGCGGGCTCGGTAGTCGGCGAAGGTGGAGGCGATGGCGGCCTCGTCGAGCCCGAAGTCCTCGGGGTCGTAGACGTGGCGGCCGTAGGCGTGCTGCGGCGCCGCGGCCCGCTCGGCGTGTCCGCGCGGTGGAACGGGCCCCACATCGCGCCCGGTCCGATCTCGGTGCCGGTGTCCTCGGTGATGTGCTGGATCGTCTGGGAGAACTCGATCTGCAGGCGGCGGGGCAGGTCGAAGCCGTGCTCGGTCTTCATCACGTACGCCACGCCCCCCTTGCCCGACTGGCTGTTCACGCGGATCACGGCCTCGTACGAGCGCCCGACGTGCTTCGGGTCGATCGGCAGGTACGGCACGCCCCCCTCCGGGTACTCGCCGGACTCGGGATCGCGGGCGCGGTCGAGGGCGTCGAACCCCTT
>CAYGLH010000172.1:0-7774 GCA_964350535.1 uncultured Ilumatobacteraceae bacterium | reverse complement strand
AACGGTCCGGCGATGAAGCTGCCGAGCTCGAGCACCCGCACGCCGGTCAGCGGGCCGTTGGTGGGAGGAGTCATCGGCGCCCAAGTGTATGCAGAAGCGCCATCTCGCGTGCAGGCGCTGGGCTCCTGGCCCAGGAGGGCTCCCTCGACTGCATGCAATCCGTGCGGATCGCTGGCACAGAGGGTGGCGGTCTAGCGTCGGCGTCGTGCAGAGTGCTCCCGCCCCGACGATCGATCTCGTGTCGACCTCGTCGTACGCCGATGGACACCCGTGGGGCCAGTACGCCTGGCTGCGCGATCACGCTCCGGTGTACTGGCACGAGGAGTCCGACGGCCCCGGCTTCTGGGCGGTCACTCGGTACGAGGACGTCCGGCGGATCAGCCGCCAGCCCAAGCTGTTCTCCTCGTACGAGCGAGGCGTGATGATGGCCGAGTCCGACGACATGGCCTTGGCCGCGCAGCGGCAGATGATGCTCACGATGGACCCGCCGCAGCACGACCGCTTCAAGCTGCTGGTCAGTCGCGGGTTCACGCCCAAGAACGCCCAACAACTGCGCGTCCGCATCGAGGAGTTGGCGCGCGAGATCGTCGACGACGTCGCCGGGTCGGGGTCGTGCGACTTCGTCCACGACATCGCCGGACGGCTGCCATCGGGCCTCATCGCGGAGCTGATGGGGATCTCCCGCGCCGACGGCGAGCGGCTCTACGAGCTCACCGAACTGATGCACACGACCGACGACGCGGTCGCGCCGCCCGAACGGCGCGCCGAGGCGATGATCGAGATGCTCACGTTCGCCCAGTCGGTCGCCGAGGACAAGCGTCGCAACCCCGGTGACGACATCGCCTCCACGCTCGTCCAAGCCGAGGTCGACGGCGATCGCCTCACCGACGGCGAGCTCCAGTGGTTCTTCCTTCTGCTCGTCAACGCCGGGGGCGACACCACCCGCAACCTGCTCGCCGCAGGCATGGACCTGTTGTTCGAGCACCCCGACGAGCGGACGCGCCTCGTGGCCGACCTCGACGAGCTGCTGCCGACCGCCGTCGAGGAGATGTTGCGCTACACCTCGCCGGTCGTCAACTTCCGGCGCACCGCGATGGAGGACACCGAGATCGGCGACCAGGCGGTGGCGGCGGGCGACAAGGTGATCATGTTCTACGGCGCCGCCAACCGCGATGCAGCGGTGTTCGAGGATCCCGACCGGTTCGACATCGCCCGCGACCCCAACCCGCATCTCGCCTTCGGTGGCGGGGGACCACACCTCTGCCTCGGCATGCATGTCGCGCGCATCGAGATCGCGGTGATGCTCGGGGAGCTCCTGACCCGACTTCCCGCGCTCGCGCCTGCCGGTGCGCCGGAGCGGCTGGCGTCGAGCTTCATCGCCGGCGTGAAGACCATGCCCGTCAGCTTCTGACCGGGCGAGTCGGCTGACCATCAACGGTGAGCGACCGCACCCCATGACGACCGACGACGTCGACCGGGCCGGCGTGTCGAGCCGGTCGTACTCGCGCGCCGAGTTCTTCGCCTCGGCGGCGGATGCGCCACGCACCCGGCGGGTCAACGACTGGATGACCGGCGTCGTCGCCCTGCTCGTCCTGCTCCTGGCCGGGTGGGCAGCCCATCGACGGATGGCGCTCGACGTCCGCATCCACGAGCTGTTCGCCGGGATCCCCGGCTGGCTCGACGTGCTGGCGGGCGCGGCCTACGCGCTGACGGGGCTGTATGCCCTGGTGCTCGCCGGCATCATCGTGGCCCGCGGTCGTCACCGTGCGCTGATCCGCGATCTGCTGCTCGGCGTGGCGGCGGTGCTGGGCGTCGCAACGCTCGCCGGTCGGGTGGCGGTGGGCGAGTGGCCGGACCTGCTGCCCGAGCTCCGCGACGTCGGCACGCTCTCGTATCCGACCCTGCGCGTCGCGCTGGTCGTCAGCATCGTCCTCATCCCTGCCCCGCATCTGACCGCGCCGATGCGGCGGTTCGGTCGCTGGGTCGTCGCCGTGTCGGCGGTCAGCGGGATCGTCGCATCGGCGACCTCACCCACTGCGATGGTCGGCGGGTTCGCGCTGGGGCTGGCGGCGTCGGCGGCGGTGCACCTCGCGTTCGGTTCGCCCGCCGGGCTCCCGTCGACGGCGCGCCTCGGGGCCGCGCTCGAGCAACTTGGCCTCGCTGGCGCCACGGTGCGTCTGGCGGATCGTCAGCCGGTCGGCGTGGCGATCGCCCGCGCCGAGACACCCGACGGTGGGGACTATCTGGTGAAGGTCTATGGCCGCGATGCGGCTGACGCCGAGCTGGTGTCGAAGTTCTGGCGCGCGCTCTGGTACCGGGATCCCGGTCCGACGCTGTCGCTCAACGGGCTCCAGCAGGTGGAGCACGAGGCGGTGGTGACGTTGCTCGCCGAGCGTCGCGGCGGGCCCGTGCACCCGATCGAGCTCGCCGGCCAGGACGATGACGACAATGCGTTCCTCGTGGTCGCGTGGCCACAGGACGCACTGCTCGCCGCTCGCCCGGCCGACGCGCTGCCCGACGCGCTGCTCGACCGGGCATGGATCGCCCTGGACGCGCTGCACCGTGCCGACGTGTGCCACGGCGCCCTCGGTCCACGGTCGATCCTGCTGGTCGACGGCGAGATCCGCTTCACGGACCTCGCCCGGGGGTCGATTGCGCCCGATACGGCCCACCGGCAGGCCGACGTCGCATCGCTGCTGGCGTCACTCGCATCGATCGCCGGCGGCGAACGGGCGATCGCCAGCATGATGCGGATGCTCCCGCCGGAGCGGATCGCCGCGGTGCTCCCGTACGTCCAGGACGCCGTGTTGCACCCCGAGGTGCGCCGTGCCGTGAAGGACGACGTCGAGCTCGACGACCTCGTGGGGCGCCTCGCCGAGGAGGCCGGGCTCGACAAGCCGGAGATCGTCGACCTCCGAAGGGTGTCGCTCGGCGACGTGGCGATGGTGATCTTCGCCGTGTTCGCCGCCAACGCGCTGATCTCCCAGCTGGCCGAGATCGGGTTCGACGTGCTCCTCGAGGAGCTCGGCGACGCCGACCTGTTCGGACTGGTGCTGGCGTTCCTCCTCGGGGTGTCGGGGTACTACGGCAACGTCATCAGCATCCGTGGCGCGGTGACCGCGCCCGTTCCGACGGCGCCGACGACGCTGCTGCAGTCGGCCAAGACCTTCGTCGGACTCGCCGTCCCGACCGTCGCCGGCCGCGTGGCGATGGACGTGCGCTACCTCCAGAAGCTGGGGGTGCCGACCTCGGTGGCGCTGGCACAAGGCCCGCTGATCGGGTTCGTCGGCTTCCTCGCCGAAGTCACGCTGTTGATCCTCAGCGCGTTCACGCTCAGCGGCACGTTCGACACCGACTCGCTCGACGCGGGGAACATGGGCCTGATCCTGCTGCTCGTGGTGGTGGCCGTCATCGCGGGGATCGTGGTCGTGTTCGCCGTTCCGGCGCTGCGGCGACGCGTGATGGGCCCGCTCCGGGAAGGGTTGGCCGCCGTCGTCGACGTGGTCAAGACACCGCGCCGCCTGGCGCGCATCTACGGCGGCCAGATGTTCGACCGGCTCGGCAGCGCGCTGGCGCTCGCGGCAACCCTGGCGGCGTTCGGGCAGGGATTGTCGTTCGGTGTCGCCATCTTCGTCTCGGTCGGAACCGGGTTGCTCGCCGGCCTGATGCCGGTACCGGGCGGGATCGGCGTCGCCGAGGCGACGATGACGGCGTTGCTCACGGCCGTGGGCATCGACCCCGACGTGGCGTTCGCCGTCACCATCTGCTTCCGTGTCGTGACCTCGTACCTCCCGCCGGTCTTCGGCTGGTTCTCGCTGCGCTGGCTGAACCGCAACGGCTATCTCTAGCCGCCCACGCCGAGTGGCCCCTCGGGCGCGATCACTCGGCGAACCGCTCGAACAGCCACTCGAACTCGAGGACACCGTGGGCGAACTCGTCGCCGGCGCGGCGGGTGGTGAGCGGTGAAGCCTGGAGCAGTCGCCAGCCGTCGGCCAGCAGCTCGACAGCGAGCTTGGCCGGCGCTTCGTCCATCTGCGCGGTGAGGTCGGCTCCGTCGAAGTAGGACCAGCCGACGATGCGCGAATCGAGGCGGGAGTCCTCGGTCCACACGAAGAGCACCTGCTGGCGGTGCGATGCGGCGCTCACGACGCGTCGGCAGTCAGCCGGGCGCGGCCGGCCAGTCGTGTCAGATACCAGTCGAGGTCGTAGCCGTCGTCGCCCGTGAGGTAGCGCCACAGCTGGGCCCGCGCGATCTCCTCGAGCCGATGATCGGCGACGCCCATCCACGGCTCGGTGTGGCGCAGGGTCATCCCGATCTTGCCCATGTCGAACCGGGCGAAGATGTGGTCACTCGGATCGTTCTGGACCGCGTCGAGGTCGCTGGTGTCCCACAGCCTGACCTGTGGTCGGGTGGGATTGAGTCGGATCTTGTACATCAGGCGGCGTTCGTCGCTGTCGTTGGGCATGCCGCGGTGCCAGAGCCCGTGGTGGAAGACCACGATCGTGCCCGCCGGGCCCGACCAATCGCGCTGGCCCAAGAGGTGGCGGTACCGCCCGACCTGTGTCTCGTGGACCCGGCGCAGATGCGTCCCGGGCACGAAGCCGGTGCCGCCGGCGCCGGGCTCCACGGTGTGCGGGAAGTAGAAGATCTGGATGTCGAAGGCGGTGTTCGGGTCGATCACCGCGTCGGCGTGCAGCGCTTGCATCGACAGATCGCGTGGCGGGCGGAGGTGCACGAAGTCGTGGTCGAAGACGCAGTCGCGGCCGACGAGGCCGTCGACCACGCGCAGCACGGACGGATGGCGGAGCACGGCGCCGATCGCCGATGGCTCGGGATAGATGTCGGCGAACGAATCGCCCGAGTTCGGCGCGAACGGACGGTCGGGCGACCCCCACGTCTGCTGGATGCGTTCGAGCTCGTCGATCGCCGCAGCGTTGAGCTCGTCGGGGATCGCCGCTCGGAACTCGAGGAACCCGCGGGCGACGAACGTGGCCACCTCCTGGGTGGTCAGCCCGCCCGGAGCATCGTCGGTGTGGTTGTCGGTGTCGCCCATCGGGTGCGATCGTGGCACGCGGCCGCAGCGTGTGAGCGATCGGAGTGATGTCAGGCCTCTAACTATCCGGTGGTAGGTTCGCTTGACATGACCACCCTGACGGAGGCCGCGCTCGCCGAGATCGGCGAGACGATCGAGCACCTCAACGCCAATCACGCGGACTCCGTGCTGTTCGTGGCGCGCTACGGGGCCGGATGTCCCGACGCGCAGGACGCGGAGATCACCGTCGTCGACGCGCACGGCGTCGAGTTCGCACTCGGCGACGCAGGTGGATCCGTCCGCATCGACTTCGCCGACCCGATCGTGAGCCGGCTCGACCTCCAGGTGCAGATGTTCAGCGTGTTGGCGACGGCGCGCGAGCAGGTGGGGGATTCGGTCGGCTTGACGAGCCTCGAAGTCGAACTGGCGACCAATCCGACGCTGCCGACGTTCATCGTCGAGGTCGCCGAGGTGCGCGAGCTGAACGCCAGCCTGCTGGAGATCGACCTGCGCGGCGGGCTCGAGGGATTCACGAGCGTCGGCGGTGATCAGTTCGTCTACCTGATGGTCCCGCAGGGCGACGGCGAGGTGATCCCCGACGACTGGACGATGGCGAAGTACCGCGAATCGGGGTTCGAGGCGCCGATCTACGGCGCCTACTACACGGTGCGGGCGTGGGACCCATCCACCTCGACGATGACGATCTGGCTCGCCCGACACGACCATCCGACCGGCGTCGCCGCCTGGTTCGGTACCTGCGTCGCCGGTGATCGGTTGGCCCTGTGGGGCCCGCGCCACGGCTTCGGGCGCGAGATGCCAGGCCTGGTGGAGGCCGATCCGGCCGCGCAGGCACTGTTCGTGAGCGACGAGAGCGGCATCGCCGCGGTCGCCGTGCTGCTGGAAGAGTTGGACGAGCGTGTCCCGGTGCAGGTGATCGCCGAGGCGGTCGGTCCCGCGCACCGCCCGGTGCTGCCGCAGCGAGACCGGCTCGACGTCACGTGGATCGATCGGGGCGACGGCGAGCCCGGATCGCCGACGGCGCTGCTCGAAGCCGTCGCCGCGGCCGACATCGACGTCGAGCACACGTTCGCGTTCGGCGCCGGCGAGTCGAAGTGCGTGTCGGCGATCCGCCGCCATCTCCGCCGTGAGGTCGGGCTGCCGGCCGTACGCGTGCACATGATCGGGTACTGGCGCACAGGCTGACGCGCGAGCGGGCGAGCGGGCGACCGCGCTCAGGTCGCAGCCGTCACCGAGGTCACCACCGCGACGATCACGACCGAGAGCACCGCCGAGCCGATGTGGACGGCGTCGAGGATCGGGTCGAGGCGGGCGACGCGATCGCGCGACGGCCCCAACCGGTCGAGCGCCACCTGCCGCACGTGGTGGGTCCAGCGCAGCGAGCGGTAGGCGCGGGCGATGTGCAGGCGATCGAAGAACCGCCCGATGCCGCTGCCGAAGCTGGTGCGCGGCTCGAGGTCCACGTCGTGCTGCATCGCGAACGGGTACGTCAGTGCGAGCGCGACCCACCCGACGACGAAGCGCAGGATGAGCGCGAAGATCAAGCCGGCCCACGGCGACAGCAGGCTCTCCTCTATCGAGTCGGGTGACGCCCAGTCGACGTCGACGCTGCTGCTCTCGTGGCGGATCGCCGCCACGACGCTGCCGTAGGTGAAGCCGACGAAGAGGATCCAGTAGAAGGACTTCTTGACGAACCAGACCGCCAGTAGCCGTTTGGCGTCGCTGGTCCCCGGGAGGACCGCCACCTCGGGGTCGATCTTGAGCGCGACGGGCGTTGCCACGACCTTGCAACGTACGGTCCGGGCCCGCCGGGGTGGTGGACCCGCTGGGACCGGACCCCTCGTCGCGTGGTCGTGGCGACGCTCAGCCGGCGGGCGGCGGAACGCTGCGGTCGCTGACCCAGTTGCCGTGGAAGCCGAACGGGACGCGCTGGGGGAGGCGCACCGAGGCGACGTAGCCGTCACGCTCGAAGTCCTGGGCGTCCATCACGACGAAGTCCGTCGTGCCGTCCGTTTGGTCGTGGACGTATGTGACGAGCCACCCGTCGTCCTCCTCGGTGCTGTCCTGGCGGGCGACGAACACCGGCTCGCCTGCGGCGCGTCCCGGTCCGTGGTCGAACACCTGCCGCGCGCCGGTCGTCAGGTCGTGCTTCAGCGTCGGCCAGCTGGCGCCGTCGTCGAAGGAGACCGATGCGCAGTACCCGTACCGGTACTCCTTTCCGCCGACGGAGTTGCGATGGCGCGGGAACTCGTTCGGCGTGTCGTCGATCACGGTGATGTGGGCGCGCCGCGCAACGGGGTCGAGCTCCCAGCGTTCGAGGCGCCCTTGCCCCCCGTCGCCGAACGGGCCGAGCACGTCCTGGTCGAACATCCGCTCGTAGTTGCAGATGTCGATGACGACCCGACCGTCCGCCGTGTCGTAGGCGTTGAGCGGATGGAAGCAGTACCCGAGCGGCACGTCGATCCACACGATGTCGGACGCCTCGCCGCCGCGCGGGAGGAGGCCGACCCGGTTGCCGTAGTCGGGGTCCCAGCGGAACGGAAAGCTGCTGCCGTTCATCGCCAGCTCGACGTCGACGGTGACCGGTTGGTCGTAGACGACGGCGAAACGATCGGTGAGCGACATGTCGTGGAGCATCGACATTCCCGGCAACGGGATGTCGACCGTGCGCCGCACGAGTCCGTCGGTGCCGACGACCACGTACTGCACGTGGTCGAGCCACT
>CAYGLH010000171.1:0-7782 GCA_964350535.1 uncultured Ilumatobacteraceae bacterium | reverse complement strand
GATGCGGGCCTTGGCCATCACCGGGATCGAGACGGCCTCCTGGATGCCCTGGATCATCTCGGGATCGCTCATCCGGGCCACGCCGCCATCGGCGCGGATGTCGGCCGGCACTCGCTCGAGCGCCATCACCGCGGTGGCGCCGGCATCCTCGGCGATCTTCGCCTGCTCGGGCGTGACGACGTCCATGATGACGCCGCCCTTGAGCATCTCGGCCAGGCCTCGCTTCACCGGGAACGTGCCGGTCTGACGTCCTTCGCTCATGTCACCATCGTACTTCCGTGCTCGCCGCACCGGCGGTGCCGGTTCGGCGCTGGGCGGGTGCTGGCGCTACCGCGCTCAGCTCTCGGGTGGTCCGAACACCTCGATCGTGGAGCCCGGGTTGGCCAGGTCGTCGCTCGGCAGCGCCCGCGCCAGCTCGACCCAGGTGTTGCCCGGCCGCAGCGCGATCGGCTCGCCATCGGCGTCGACGAACTCCCACGGCTGGAGGCCGTCGTCGCGCTGCCAGCGGCCGGCGACGACCTTGCCGTCGCTGAACACGTACAGCGGGCCGCTCCCCACCGTCTGCGCCTCGGGGCTGTTGGCATCGACGACGCTCGGCTGGTAGTCGACGACCATCACCACCACGTTGGTGGCCAGGACCTGTCCGCTCTGCGTGTCGAGGTGTGGGCCGCCCTCCTGGGACCGGCCGTACCGGCCCTCCTCGGCATCCCACTCCCACTGCACGTCGACCTGGTCCATGTCGATGTCGAAGCCCGCCGACGCATCACCCTCGAACGTCTCACCGTCCTCGAGGTAGACGAACTGCTGGGGCGGCGCCCCAGGTGTGTCGGCCGGCGTGAGGCCCCAGAGCGTCTCGGTGGTGCTGTAGAGGTTGTGGGGTGTGCTGCCGGGACCGCGCCAGTACGAACCGGCATGGGTCTGCCAGTTGAGATCGACGAGGAACGGCGTGTCGCGGATCGCCGCAGTCACGCCGGGGTTGCCGCCGCTCCAGGCGAACAAGGGCTGACGCAGGTTGGCGAGGATCCCGATGTCCTGGGTCCGGCCGGAGCGCACCGGTCCGACCGGGTCGGACTGGGTGGAGTGGAACACCGCGGCGAACCGCGTGAGGCCGTACTCGACGATCTCCTCGTAGACGATGTCGGCGACCGCGAGCCCGGTGTGGTTCCGGCGGGCGCCCGGCGCGTTGTCGATCTTGACCGCCAACGCCGGCTTCTGTTCGATCTCGTCGACGCTCTCGATCGGCGTACCGGTCAACGGCTGACGCGGGGTGACCGGCATCGTCGTGGTGGTGGTCGACGACGTCGAGGTGGACGACGAGGACGTGGTGGTCTCGGGTGCCGCCGTGGTGGTCGGCGCCTCGGTCTCCGGGACGGTCGGCTCGACGGTGGTGTCGGTCGAGTCGTCGCCGCCGCCGCCGCACGCGGCGACGAGCAGCGCCGCGGCGGTGAGCGCGGCGAGGGTTCGGGCAGTCTTCATCAGAGTTCTCTCAGGAGTGCGATGCGTTCATCGAGGGGCGGGTGCGTGTCGAACATCCGGTGGAAACCGGGGAGCCGACCGGCATCGCCGACTCCGCTCATCGGTTGTTCGATCCACAAGTGTGCCGTGGCGGTCGACGCACTGTGCGTCACCGTCGTATCTTCCTTCAGCTTCTCGAGGGCCGAGATCAGCCCCGGTGGATAGCGCGTGAGCTGACACGCACTGACGTCGGCGAGCGTCTCGCGCCGCCGCGAGATGGTCGCTTGCATGATCTTCGCGACGATCGGGGCCAAGATCAACATCGCGAACCCGACGAACGCCAGGGGGTTGGCACCGCCGGACCGGTCGC
The DNA here is from genome assembly GCA_964350535.1 of uncultured Ilumatobacteraceae bacterium. Lineage (GTDB taxonomy): Bacteria > Actinomycetota > Acidimicrobiia > Acidimicrobiales > Ilumatobacteraceae > CAYGLH01. The sequence continues at coordinate 5,957 of CAYGLH010000171.1, read as the reverse complement.
CGGAACGTGACACACGACCACCGTTCCACCACATCGTCCGGATCGCCATGTCGCCGAGCAGCGCCACCGTGCCGACCAGCGTGACCGCCAAGGTCGACACCAGGATGTCGTAGTTGCGGATGTGGCTCAGCTCGTGGGCGACCACGCCCTCGAGCTCGACGCGGTTCATCTGGTCGAGCAACCCCGTCGTGACCGCGATGGCGGCGTGGTCCGGATTGCGGCCGGTGGCGAACGCGTTCGGCGCAGGGTCGTCGATGATGTACACCCCTGGCTTCGGCAGCCCGCCGGCGATGCACAGCCCTTCGACGAGGTTGTGCAGGCGGGCGTACTCGACCGGATCGGCCGGCACGGCGCGACTGACGCGCAGCGCCACCTTGTGCGCGTTCCAGTAGGAGCCGAACGCCATCGCCGCGCTGATCACGAGCGCGATCGCGGTGAAGACGAGGCCGTTGCCGAAGATGGCGCCGATGGCGGCGCCGACGAGCATGGTGATGAGGATGAACAACACGACGAGCAACACGCTGCGCCGCTTGTTCGAGGCGATGAGTTCGAACATTCGGGAGTGAGGGGGGTCTGGAGGAACTGGACCGTCGCGGGCTGGCCGCTCAGAACTCGACGGTCGGTACCTCGCGGTCGGGTTCGTCGATCTCGAAGTACTCCCGCTCGTCGAACCCGAACGACTTGGCGATGATCACCGTCGGGAACTGCTCGAGCTTGTTGTCGTATTCGAGGACGCTGTCGTTGTAGAACTGTCGGGCGTAGGCGACACGCCCTTCGGTGGCGGTGAGCTCCTCCTGCAGTGACAGGAAGTTCTGGTTGGCCTTGAGGTCGGGGTAGTCCTCGCGGAGCGCGAACAGCCGGTTCAGCGCCGCCGTGAGCTGGTTGTTCGCCTCGGCCTGCGGGACGGGCTCGTCGGGCGCGGCGATCGCCGCGTTGCGCGCCGTGATGACCGCCTCGAGGGTCTCGCGCTCGTGCGCCGCATAGCCCTTCACCGTTTCGACGAGGTTCGGGATCAGGTCGATCCGGCGCTTCAGCTGCACATCGATCTGCGACCAGGCGTTCTCGACCTGGTTGCGCTTCCTGACCAGGCCGTTGTACGCGAGGACCAGGTACCCGACGAGGAGCACCACGAGCACGATCACGACGATGAGAGCGATCATCGGCGCTCAGTGTACGGGGCGACCCTCCGCCAGTCGGTGATAGATCCGGAGGTACTCGTCGGCGAGGGTGGTCATCGCGAAGTCGCCGGCGCGGGTGTCGCCGGCGCTGCGCAAGCGTCCGGCCACGGCGTCGTCGGTGAGGACCCGGCGCAGCGCGGCGGCCAGTGCCCCCACGTCGCCCGCCGGCGGGAGCAGGGCGTCCACGTCGTCGGTGGCGACGTTGCGGTACCCGTCGATCGACGACGCCACGACGGTGGTGCCCGCGGCCATCGCCTCGATCAACACCACCCCGAACGACTCGCCGCCCAGGGAGGGCGCGCAGAACACGTCGGCACGGCGCAGACGGGCGAACTTCTCCTCGTCGGTCAACCGGCCCAGCCAGACGAAACGGGGGTCGTCGGCGGTCTTCGCCGTGAGGGGTTCGGTGTCGGGGCCGACGCTGGCGATCCACAGCTCGGCGTCGAGGTCGAGCCGGGAGAACGCGTCGACCAGCACCCGGAGGCCCTTGCGCTCCTCGTGCCGCCCGCAGAAGAACACGACCGGGCGGTCCGACGGTGTGCCGAACGGCTGCACCGCCCGGATCAGATCGAGCTCCACCCCGTTGAACAGGGTCTGGTACTCGCCTCCGAGATGGGACTGGGCGAGCGCCAGGGCGTCCTTGGAGACGACGACCTTGTGGTCGAGGCGGCCGATCGCCCACGACAGCGCCGGCCGGAAGAGCCGGTAGGAGGCCGATACGCCGGCGGCGTGGAACGTCCCGACGGTCGGCGCCGAGTGCAGCACGACCGCGGTCAACGTGGGCCCGGGAGCGAGCGGTTCGTGCAGGTGGAGGACGTCGAACTGCTCGTCGTTGAGCGCCCGCACGGTGCGCAGTGCCGCCGACGCGTCCGGGGCGAGCGGGGCGATCGAACCGTTGGCGGCGGTCGGCAGCGAGTTGCCGAGCGGCGTGACGAAGCTCTCCGGCGGAGGCCCGTCGCACGGCCCGAGGACCTGTGCCTCGTGGCCGCGACGGCGCAGTTCGCGGGCCAGTGCCAGCACCTGCGCCTGGACGCCCCCGAAGATCGACAGGCTGTAGGGACAGACGATCCCGATGCGCAACATGTCAGCGCAACGTCACGCCGGCTGCCCGTAGCCCGGGTCGCTCGGCCAGTTGGGTTGGAACATGTGCCACTGGGCCGGAGCGCGACGGATCAGGATCTCCAGCTCGTCGGCGAGCGTCTGGGTGACCCGGGCGACGTCGTCGCGGAGGCGCTTCTCGCGCCGTTCGGCCTCGATCGGGCCACGGACGTAGCCGAGATGGCCGTCGAACCGGTCGGTGAAGTACACCGCGGTGGGCAGGATCGGCGCGCCGGTGCGCAGCGACAGCATCGCCGGGCCTGCGGGCAACGTCGTGGTCTCGCCGAAGAAGTCCACCTCCGGTCCGCCCCCCTGCAGATCGCGATCGCACAGCAGGCAGACCACGTGGTTGTCGCGCAAGGCCTTCGAGACGATGCCGGCCGCGTTCGGACCCAGGGGAACCACGTTCATCCCGAGGTCGGAGCGCAGGTCGACGAACCAGTCGAAGAGCTCGGGTGGGTCGAGGCGCTCGACGACGACGGTGATCTGGTGGCCCTGGTCGGCGATCCAACGGCCGGCCCACTCCCACCCGCCGAGGTGCGGCAGGGCGAGGATCACACCGGTGCCGTTGCGCAGCCCGCCCCGGATGTGTTCGGTGTACCCGTCGTGCCGGAAGTGCCGGTCGACCGTGCGCCGGTTGATGTTCGGCAGGCGGAAGCTCTCGATCCAGTAGCGGGCGTAGGAGTCGAACGCTTCGCGCACGGCGTCGCGCAGGCGGGCGCCGCGCAACGTCGGGTCGACGCGCCGAAGGTGTCGCTGGATCATCGCCCGCCGCTCCGGGCTGGCCAGGCTGGCGCCCGCGCCGAACGGCATGGCGAGTCCGGTGGCCACCGGGCCCGGGGTGAGCCTGGCGGCGAGGGCCCCCAGGCGGTACGTACCGGTGGTGACCGCGGCGGTCAGCCGGTCGAGGTCGAGCTCGGGGAACTCGCCGAACTGCGTCGGTCGAGCGGGTCGGTCCGCCACGGTGCGGTCAGGACCGGCGCCGCGGGACGCGCGTCCGCCGGCGCTCGCTGCGGGCGATCCGCCGGCTCTGTCGACGCGAGCGACGCATCTCGATGCGCGCTGCGGTGACCGGCGCAACGTCGGCCGCGCGCCACACCTTCACGAACCGCTGGACGGCGGTGATCGAGGTGAGGACCAGCATGATCCACAGGATCGGAACGAGCAGGACCGAGAAGGCGAGTCCGATGCAGATGGCGATGATCCGCTCGGCGCGCTCCATCAGCCCGCCCTTGGCCTCGATGCCGAGCGACTCGGCCTTGGCCCGTTGGTACGAGATCAGCGACGACACGGCCATCACCGCGTACGGGAGCATCGCCATGTGCGGCGACTCCTCGCTGGCGAGGTACCACCCGATGCCGCCGAGCAAGAGCGCGTCGGTGATCCGATCGATGGTGGAGTCGAAGAACGCGCCGCGCTGGCTCGCCGCGTCGGTGGCCTTGGCCAGCGCGCCGTCGAGCAGGTCGGGCAGCGCCGCGAGGATCACGAGCAGCAACCCGAGCTTGAGGTAGCCGGCGCCGACTGCGATCGCCGCACCGATGCCGACGAGCAGCCCGACGATCGTGAGATGGTCCGGTGTCAGACCGGTGCGACGAAGGCCGGCGCCGATCGGCTTGACGGCCTTGTCGACCGGCGCACGGAACTTGCCGTCGAACATCGTGCTGAGGCTAGCCCGACCGACGGCCGTCGGTCGCGGCTCCCCCGACGACGGGCACCGCCTCGGGGTTGTCCTCGACCAGATGCTCGACGATGTGACCGTCGACGGCATCGACGAGGACCAGCGCCCGGCGGACGGGCGGCTCCTCGGAGGAGTAGCACAGGATCCGCCAGGTCGGGCGGCTGCGCAGCCCGTGCCACACCTGCTGGGCCGAGGCGTGGCCGACGGCGAACCCCACGGCCCCCTGGGCCGCCACGAGGGCGTCGCGCTCGTCGACGTGCATCCGCCAGCCCGACGAGATCGAGAACACCCCGACGATCGCCAGCACCACCGCGCCGATGTACCAACCGTCGTTGACGATCGGGTTGTCGCTCGCCAGCGTGGCGACGGCGACCGTGATCGCGGCGATCACGAGGTACAAGACACCAGGCCAGCGGCGTCGGCTGTTGTCGGGGAACTGGTACGGCCCGACGAACCCCGCCGGGTTCAGGTCGTCCGGGAGCTCGTCGCGGATCTCGTCGGTCATCGCCGAACAGGCTACGGGCGGTTCGGTGCGCTCAGCCGGACCAGGCGGCGCGGATCTTGGCGGCGCTGGTGGGGATCGACTCGGGCAAGGTCTGGGTGCCGGCGACGGCAGACATGAAGTTCGAGTCACCGACCCACCGCGGGACGAGGTGCACGTGCAGATGCGTGGGGACCGAACCGCCGGAGGCCCGGCCGAGGTTGACCCCGATGTTCATGCCGTCGGGGCGGTAGGCCCGCTTCAGCGCACCGGCGGCGTCCGTGACGGTGGCCCACAGCTCGACCGTCTCCTCGGGTGTCAGCTCGTCGAGCTCGACGACCTCACGGTACGGGAGCACCAGCACGTGCCCGGAGGCGTAGGGGAAGATGTTGACGATCGCGAAGCACAGCGCACCCCGGTGCACGATGTGGGTCTCCTCGTCGGGGAGCCCTGACTCGAGGATCTGGGTGAACACGCTGCCGGACGCCGCGACGGCCTGTGCCGCCCCGCCTCGGGTGGGCGCCGACGAGACGTACGCCTCGCGCCACGTCGACCACAACCGCTCGATCATCGGCGTGTCGCGTCAGGCGTCGAGCGCGGCCAGCTCGGCGTCGGCGATCTCGGCACGGAAATCGGCGAGGAACTGGTCGACCGGGACACCGCGCTCGACCTCGCCCCCGCGAGGGTTGACGCCGACGGTCTTGCTCTCGACGTCCTCGTCGCCCACGACCAGGACGTAGGGCAGCTTCTCGAGCTTGGCGCTGCGGATCCGCTTGCCGAGCCCGTCGTCGGCCCCGACCATGTCGACGCGGGCACCCGCCGCAGCGAGCTGGTCGACGACCTCCTGGGCGTACTCGGCGTGAGCCTCGGCGACCGGGAGCACCCGGACCTGGACCGGTGACAACCAGGTCGGGAAGGCGCCGGCATAGTGCTCGAGGAGCACGCCGAAGAAGCGCTCGATCGACCCGAAGAGGGCACGGTGCAACATGATCGGCCGGTGCCGCTCGTTGTCGGCACCCACGTACTCGAGTTGGAACCGCTCGGGGAGCTGGAAGTCGGCCTGGATCGTCGACAGCTGCCACGATCGCCCGATCGCGTCGCGCACGTCGATGTCGATCTTCGGCCCGTAGAACGCCGCGTCGCCCTCCTTGATCCCGTAGTCGAGGCCGTGCCGATCGAGCGCTTCGCGCAGCGCATCGGTCGCCTCGACCCAGATCTCGTCGCTGCCGACGTACTTGTCCGGGTCCTTCGTGGAGAGGTTGAAGGTGAAGTCGTCGAACCCGAACGCCCGCAGCACCGACAACACGAAGTCGAGCAGGCCCGCCACCTCGGTGGCCAGCTGCTCGCGGGTGCAGTAGATGTGGCTGTCGTCCTGGGTGAAGCCCCGGATCCGCATCAGCCCGTGGAGCGTGCCGGCGCGCTCGTAGCGGTAGACGGTGCCGAGCTCGAACAACCGGAGCGGCAACTCGCGGTAGCTGCGCTGCCTGCTGCGGAAGATCAGGCAGTGCATCGGGCAGTTCAT
>CAYGLH010000170.1:0-7858 GCA_964350535.1 uncultured Ilumatobacteraceae bacterium | reverse complement strand
GAAGCTCGACAGGTTGTTGCAGGTGTAGGACATGTAGAAGTGCGGACGCCAGTCGGTAGAGGCGAGCACGCCGACCGACTGCGGGCAGAACGCACCGGTGGTCGCAGCGACGAACACGTCGGCGTCGCTGGCCACGATGGTCGTCATCTCGTTCGACACGTCCGGCGCCGCCGGGTCGTGGACCTGCACCTCGGCGAGCTCGATCTGGCCGTTGGCCTCACACTCTTCGAGTGCACCTTGGTAGGTCTTGCCGAAGTCGTTGTTCATGATCAACGCCGACACCGTGGCGCCCTCGCCGAGCTCGTCGACGATGTTCTGACACCAGAACGCCGTCTCGGTCTCGTAGTTGAGGATGTTGCCGATCGTCCACGGATAGTTCGCCGGATCACCCCAGAGCGGGAAGCCCGTCGAGTTGAACAACTGCGGGACACACGCCTCCGCCGTGATGTCGCGCACGGCCAGGTTGTTCGGCGTACCGATGATGTGGGCGAAGGCGAAGATGTCGTCGACGTCGAGCATCTCCTCGACGTTGGCGACCGTGCGGCCTGCCTCGTACGCATCGTCCTGCGCGACGAGCACGAGCTGCTTGTCGTCGATCGGGTCGTTCTCGTTGACGTACTCGAAGTACGCCTCCATGCCGACCGCGATCGCGCCGAAGGCGGCGGCCGCGCCGGACTCGGGCAGCGACTCGCCGATGCGGATCTCGTCGCCGTCGACGCCCTGGTACGGATCCCAGTCGTCGGGGCACTCGTCGAGGTTCAACATCGTGCCGGCGGCGATCTCGACCTCACCCTCCAGGGCGAGCTCCTCGCCGCTGCCGGCATCGTCACCGTCGTCGCCCTCGTCGCCGGTCTCGTCGTCGTCGTCCTCGTCGGTGGCCTCGGTGTCGGCCGGGGCCTCGGTGTCGGTGGACTCGTCGCCGGAGTCGGCGTCGTCGCCCTCGTCGGTGGCCTCGGTGTCGGCCGGGGCCTCCGTGTCGGTGGACTCGTCGCCGCTGTCGCCGTCGTCGTCACTGCCGCAGGCGGCGACGAGCAGGCCCGCCGCCAATGCACCGGCGACGGTGCGCTTCCATGTACGTGAAGCTCGCATATCTCCCTCGTGGTTTGTGGTTGGTGTCTGTGCTGACTTGTGCAGCTCTTGCACGCAACAACCGGCGCTTTCGCACCCCACGCGGCAGTTATCGCTCCCCCGAGACTTGTTGTGGTGCCCGATCCTCGACCGGGCGGTTCTCCTCCTCCGAGCGAACCCTAGTTGTGCGGCTCGTCCGTCAACGGATCGTTGGCCGCCGTGCCGACGGCGATCTCGTCGGCCTCGTGCTCCAACTCGGCCCGCTCGTCGGCGTGCACCGGCACGTGTGCGCCTTCCGGCGGGACGGGCACGATCTGCAGGACGCGAGCCCTGAGCCTGCGCACCCCGGCGACGATGCCGCCCGGGAGGATGAAGGTCAGGATGATCAGCAGCACGCCGAGGATCAACACGCCGGTCGGACCTTGCAGCCAGCGCTCGGGGATCCCCGGGAACTCCTCGGTCGAAGCCGACCAGTCGGGCACGAAGGCGATCACGATGCCGCCGACGACCGCGCCCGACAGCGTGCCGACACCACCGACCACCAAGCCGACGATGAAGTTGATCGCCAGCAGCTGGGTGAAGTCGAGCGGTGAGGCGATGCCGAGCTCGGCGACGTAGACGACGCCGCCGACGCCGCCGAGCGCCGAAGCGAGACCGAACGACAGCGTCTTGTCCTTCGACAGGTTGATGCCGGTGACGGCGGCGCTCGTCTCGTTGTCGCGGATCGCCCGCAACGCACGGCCCGGACGGCTCTTGATGAGGTTCGACACCAGCCAGATGCACACCGCGAGCAGCACGGCGAACAAGAAGAACTTCCAGATCCGCTCGGCCTCACGCTCGGAGAGGTCACCCTCGCCGAAGTACTGCCCGAAGAACGGGATCTTCTGGAAGATCGACGCCAGGCCGTCGAGCGGCAGCCAACTCGGCGGGACGAGGTCGGAGTCGACGGTCTTGCCCGCCGCGCCACCGGTGTACTCGTCGAGCGAGTCGAGCTGAACGACCGCCGGGAACGTGGCGGCGAGGCCCAGGGTGACGAGGGCCAGGTAGAGGCCCTTGATGCGCAGCGCCGGCAGGCCGAACAGGCAGCCGAGGATGAAGCACGCCGGGACGACGACGACGAGGGAGAGCAACCAGGGCCAGTTGTGGTCGGAAACCATGTAGGCACCGATGTAGGCGCCGGTGCCGAAGAAGAAGCTCTGGCCGAGGGCGAGCTGCCCGGTGTAGCCGACCACGACCTGGAGGCCGAGGATGGCGATCATGAACGAGATCGCCTTCGACGCCCTCGGCAGGCTCATGGCGTAGCTGTTGTCGAACAGGGTGATCTGTCCGGTGTCGGCGTACGCAAACGCGAACAGCACCAGACCGAGCAGGAACAGCGCCCAGCCGACGATCTTGTAGGTGCGGGCCTGGCTCGAGTTGGCGGCCCAGATGAACTTTGCACTCATGGCTGCCCCCTCAGACCCGTTCCACTCTCGCCGTACCGAACAAACCGGACGGACGGAACAGCAGCACCAGCATCAGCACGACGACGGCGGTCGCCAAGCTCATCTCGTTGGGGATGAACCCGATGTACTGCACGAGGACGCTCTGCACCAACCCGATGACCAGACCGCCGATCACCGCGCCCCAGAGGCTGTCGAGGCCGCCGATCGCCGCCGCTGAGGCGGCGAAGATGAGCACACGGACCATCACGGTCGGTTCGAGCTGGCGGATCGGGTCGGCGACGAACACGCAGGCGCCGAGCGTGCCGACGGCCGCGGCGAGCGCCCATCCGAACTGCAGCGTGGGTTCGACGACACCGCCCGGAAGGCGAGTCCGACCTTGGTCGTGTTCAGGAGGAACGTGACGAGACCGGCCACGATCAGCACCGTCGCCAGGACGCCGACGGTGTACCAGGTGACGTTGACGCCACCGATCGTGAAGGCGGTCCCTGCCGGGTACATCCGTGGGAAGGCGCGCGGATCGAAGCGCCAGATGATCCCGGCGAGCGCGGTGATCGACAGGAACAACCCCAAGGTGACGATCACCAATGGCAGGTGGTCGTAGGGGTCGAAGGGTCTGATCAACACCCGTTCGATGCCGGCTGCGGCCACGGCGCTGATCAACATGCCGACGATCACGGCGATCCAGATCGGCAGGCCGCGCTCGGTGGCGAGGACCAGCACGATGAACGCGCCGAACATCGCCATCTCGCCCTGGGCGAAGTTGATCAGCGTCGTCGCCTTGTAGATGATGACGAGCGCCAGCGCGATGAGGGCGTACGTGGACCCGTTGGAGATCCCGTCGAAGAAGCGTGCGAGGAAGAGTTCCATCGTGTCGTCAGACTCCCAGGTAGGCCTTGCGGATGGCGTCGTCGTGGATGAGCTGGTCGGCGGGGCCGTCGATCGAGATCGTCCCGGACTCGAGGACGTAGCCGCGGTCGGCGATGCTGAGCGCCAGCTGGGCGTTCTGCTCGACGACGAGCATCGTGGTGCCCGTCTCCTCGTTGATCTGTCGGAACCGTTCGAACAGGTCCTGCACGATCAGTGGGGCGAGGCCCAACGAGGGCTCGTCGAGCAGGAGGAGCCGCGGTCGCGACATGAGGGCTCGCGACACCGCGAGCATCTGCTGCTCACCGCCCGAGAGGCTGCCGGCGCGCTGGTTGCGCCGTTCGTAGAGCACCGGGTACACCTCGTACCACCGCTGCATGTCGGCGGCGACCTCTTTGTCCTTGCGGACGTAGGCGCCGACGAGCAGGTTGTCCTCGACCGACAGCTCGGGCAGCGTGCCGCGGCCCTGCGGGACGTGGGCCACGCCCATCCGCACGATGTCGGCGGCCTTCTTGTTGATCAGCTCGTCGCCCTGCAGCGAGATGCTGCCGGAGCGGTCGATCATGCCGGACAGGGCACGCAGGGTCGTGGTCTTGCCGGCGCCGTTGGCGCCGAGGATCACGACGACCTCGCGCTCGGCGACGGTGAAGTCGAAGCCGTGCAGCACCTGGATCTGGCCGTAGCCGCCCTGGAGGCCCTTGACGTCGAGCATCGTGTCGCCGATGGACTTCGGCGCCCGCGGCGCGGTCTCGGCGGTGGTCGGCTCGTTCGTTGCGTCGCTCATGCCGGCGCCCCCAGGTAGGCCTCGATGACCGCCGGATCTTCCTGCACGACCGAGGGCGGGCCCTCGGCGATCTTGCGGCCGAAGTCGAGGACGACGATGTGCTCGCTGAGCTTCATCACCATGCCCATGTGGTGCTCGACGAGGAGGACGGTGAGGTCGTAGCGGTCACGGAGGTCGCGGATCAGGTCGGCGAGGACGTCGACCTCGCTGTGGGTCAGCCCGGTGGCCGGCTCGTCGAGCATCAGCAGCTTGGGGTCGCCCATCAGGGCCCGCGCCAGCTCGATCCGCTTGAGCGTGCCGTACGGCAGACCGGCGCAGGGCACGTAGGCCACCGCGGCGAGGCCGAGGTCGGCGAGGATCTGGTACGCCTTGAGCGCCAGCTTCTTCTCCTCGCCGCGACGCCCGATGTCGAACATCGAGCTGAACATGTTCTGTCTGGCGGCGGTGTGCGCACCCGCCATCACGTTCTCGATCACCGGCATGCGCGGCCACAGCGCGAGGTTCTGGAACGTGCGGAAGATGCCCAGCCGGCTGATCTGGTGGGGCTGATGTCGGAGGAGGTCGTCACCGCCGAAGCGCAACTGCCCCTGGGTGGGGTCGTAGATGCGGCTGACGACGTTGAACAACGTCGTCTTCCCGGCGCCGTTGGGACCGATGAGGCCACAGATCTGGCCCTGCTCGATCTCGAACGACAACTCGCTGAGTGCGACGATGCCGCCGAAGCGCACCGAGATGTCTTGTACTTCCAGTAGTGCCATCCATCTCCCCCTCGGGTTGTGCCTCCCGACCGGCGTCCGAACGTAGCAGGTGGTGTCGTCGGTCACATAATTGTCATTTGACCAACTTTGTCGGGGGATCCCGGCCCGCTCGCGCCGGTAAGAGCCGTGGAAGATCTCCTCGGCGACGCGCCCGAGATGGATCGGCGCCTGCCTACAGTCGCAGCGTGGAGTTGCGTGCCCCGGTCGTGTTGACGTCGCTCGTCGTCGCCGCGATGGTGGTCGCCGGATGCGCCACCACCGACGCCGCGGTCACCGCCGTCCGGGCCGACGAGTTGAGCACCGCCTCGACCTCGCCGCCGTTCCAGCCGAGCGCTGACGACCCCGGCGTCGTGGGCGGCCAGCCGGCCGCCGGCGACCCCGATCCAGGGGCGACGACCTCGGAACCCGACCCGGCCGCCACCGACCCCGCGGCCGACGACCCGACCGCCACCGATGCGCCGGCGAGCACGGCCGCGCCGAGCGTCGAGGTGGATCCCACGGCGATCGACTTCGGGCCCAACAAGCCGGCCCAGGATCGCGACGACTTCCTGCTCGCCACGGTCAGCGACCTGAACGTCTGGTGGGCGTCGGAGTACCCGGCGGTGTACGGCGGCGAGTTCACCAAGATCGGCGCCGTGTACGCGGCGTACCCGGCGCGGCCCGACGACATCCCCGGCTGCGGGACCCCGCGCACCACCTATCGGGAGGTCTTCGAGTACGCCGCCTTCTACTGCGGCGTCGGCGACTTCATGGTCTACGACGACGGCCCCGACGGGCTGCTCGACGACCTGTCGGAGCAGTTCGGCCCGTCGGCGGTGGCGATCGTGCTGGCACACGACTACGGCCACGATATCCAGCATCTTGTGGGGCTGCTCGACCAGGGCCTGGCGACGATCGTGAGCGAACAGCAGGCGGACTGCTTCGCGGGCGCCTGGGCCGCCCGCGCCGCGGCCGGCTCGGTGGCCGGGATCGTGTTCACGACCGACGACGTGAAGGCCGGACTCATCTCGATGCTCGAGGTGAGCGACCCGCTCGGCATCGACCAGTACAGCCCCGGTGGGCACGGCTCGGGATTCGACCGGGTCGGTGCGTTCCAGGAGGGGTTCACCAACGGGCCAGCGCGGTGCGCCGAGCTGATCGAGCAACCGCTCGACCTCGTGCCGAACGAGTTCGTCGACACCGACGACGCGCTGCAAGACGGCAATGCACCCTGGGGGTACGACGGCGGCGCACTGCTCGGCTTCGTGCCCGTCGATCTCAACCTCTTCTGGGGCACCGACGCGGCCGCCGAAATCCCGGGGTTCGACGAGCTCGCGCTCGTTCCGGTGACGTCCCCGGACCAGGTGGCGTGCGCGTCGCTGTCCGACGGCATCGAGGACGGCGCCGCCCTGTGCGCCGACCAGGACACGGTGTACCTCAACGAGCCGGCCGCACTGGCGTTGTACCAGGAGCAGACGTTTGGCGACTTCTCCGTCGGCTACCTGATCGCCGTCGAATGGGCCGAGGCCGCCCAGCTGGCGCTCGGGTCGACGCTCAGCGGGGAGGCGCGAGCCCTCGCCAACGACTGCCTGGCCGGCGCCTGGGTCAACTCGGTCATCCCGACCGACACCGGCTTCCCGCAGCCGCGCTCGGACGAGCGCACGATGACCGTGTCGCCGGGCGACCTCGACGAAGCGGTGCACACTGCCATCCACGTGAGCGACGAGTCGCCGTCCGACGACGTGCTCGGCGACGCCTTCGAGAAGATCGAGTCGTTCCGGCTCGGCGTCCTCGGTGGCCTCGAGCCGTGCCTCGCCCTGCTCTGAGCCGCCCGCCTCGGGGTCGGCCGGACGTCAGCGCCCGCTGAACCAGTCGGCGAGCAGCGCCGCCAGCTCGACCGGTCGGTCGCCTTGGATGCTGTGCCCCGCCCCGTCGATCACCTCGACACGGACGTCGGGCTGCCGGCGGCGGGACTCGGCGACGTCGTCGTCGTCGACCACCGGCGACAGGCTGCCGCGCACCACCATCAGCGGGGCGCGGACCGAGGCGAACTCGTCCCACAGGCCGGCGAGGCGGGCGATCCGCTCCGCGTCGGTGTTCTCGAGGTCGCCCGTCTCCGTCGCCCGGGCGTGACTGCCGCGGTCGTAGCGCCACTCCCACGAACCGTCCTCGAGCTGATGGGCGTTGTGCAGGATCCCCCGCCGGAGCGACGATTCGCTCCGGGTCGGGTTGTGCTCCATCGTCCGGGCGAGCAGGTCGTCGAAGGCGGCGAAGGACTGCGGACCGTCGACGAAGTCGGTGATCGCCTTCGTCTTCTCGGAGTTCACGCCCGGCGTGATGTCGACCATCGTCAGCGAGGCGACGAGGTCGGGGTGCCGGGCGGCCACCATCATCGACGTCAGCCCGCCGAGCGACATCCCGACGAGGTGTACCGGCGGCGCGGCGTGCCGCTCGATCATCGCCGCCACGTCGTCGGCCATGTTCAGCGGCGTGTACCCGCCGTCGGCGCGCCAGTCGCTGTGGCCGTGCCCCGGGAGGTCGATCGCCAGGACGGGCCGGCCGAGCGCCAGCACCACCGTGTCCCAGGTGTGCGCGTTCTGGGCGCCGCCGTGGAGCAGCACGACGTCGGGCGTGACGTCGCCGAAGCGCAGGGCGCTGAGGGCGCGCGCCGGATCGTCGGCGGCGGGGCCCGTCACCCGCTCCACCGTCGGGAGGTCGTCCACGGCGAGGTCGAACTCGGCGATGTTCTCGTGGAAGAGGCCGAACTCGTCGTACTCGATGCGGTCCCCCGGCGTTGCGTCGGTCACGTCGCCGAACCTACGCCACCCCCACGCCGATGAGCGAAGTCACGGCATGGCGGAGGTTCGCTCATCGTAACCGGTCGACCGCCACGCCGATGAGCGACGTCACGGCATGGCGGAGGTTCGCTCATCGCAACCGGTCGGCCCGCCACTCCGATG
>CAYGLH010000169.1:0-7915 GCA_964350535.1 uncultured Ilumatobacteraceae bacterium | reverse complement strand
TGCCGCGGATGCGCTGGTCGCCGCCGGAGCAGAACGCCCAGCCGCCGTCCTTCGGCGACGGGCCGTTCCCCGTGAGCAGCACGCAGCCCACGTCGGTCGACATGCGGGCATGGTCGAGTGCGGTGTAGAGCTCGTCAACCGTGTGGGGGCGGAAGGCGTTCCGGACCTCCGGTCGGTCGAAAGCGATGCGGACGACCCCGGCGTCGACCGCCCGGTGGTACGTGATGTCGGTGAAGTCGAATCCGTCGACGGCCCGCCAGGCGGACGGGTCGAAGATCTCCGAGACGGGTCGGGCCGGGTCGCTCATCGCCCCATGTTGGCCGAGCCGCCCGGCCGGCGGCGAAAGGACGTGAACCGCTGTTGTACGGTCGCGCGCCATGCCCACCGCCGCGGTCAACGGTCAGCAGCGCTACTTCGAGGACACCGGGGGAGACGACCCGGTGGTCGTGCTCTCGCACGGCTTCCTGATGGACCACGAGATGTTCGCACCACAGGTCGAAGCCCTGCGCGGCGAGTACCGCGTGATCACGTGGGACGAGCGCGGGTTCGGCGACACCGTGTTCGACGGCCAGCCGTTCACGTACTGGGATTCGGCGCACGACGTCATCGGGCTGCTCGACCATCTCGGGATCGAGCGGGCCGTGCTGGGGGGGATGAGCCAGGGAGGCTTCCTGTCGCTGCGCGCCGCGCTCACCGCGCCCGACCGGGTGCGGGCACTGATGCTCTTCGACACGCAATCCGGGACGGAGAACCCCGAGACGGCCGCCGGCTACGAGGAGCTGACCCAGACGTGGATGACCGTCGGACCGGTCGACGAGCTGGCCCAGACCGTGGCGACGATCATCATCGCCGACCCCGATCACGATCCGGTGTGGATCGCCAAGTGGCAGGGTCGCGACAAGTCGCTCATCGAGCAACCGTTCCGCTGTCTCATGGATCGCGACGACATCACCGACCGGCTCGGCGAGATCACCTGTCCGGCGCTCGTGATCCACGGCACCGAGGACACCGCGATCCCGATGGATCGAGCCGAGGCGCTGGCCGCCGGGCTGCCCGGATCCGGCCCCGTGGTCGCGGTCGGGGGCGCCCACGCCGCCAACCTGACCAACCCCGGACCGGTCAACGCGGCGATCCGCGAGTTCCTCGCCGGGCTCCCGGCCTGACATGGCCGAGGGGACGACGGCGGTCGAGATCTTCGGTGTCCCAGGGCTCCCCGAGATCGGCGCCGGCGACGACCTCGGCGAGCTGATCCTGGCGGCGGCCGACGCGGCGGGGCGGCCGATCGCCGACGGCGACATCCTGGTGGTCACGTCGAAGATCGTGTCCAAGGCGGAAGGGTGCGCGATCGAGCTGGCAGGCGTCGAGCCGTCGCGGTTCGCCCGCGAGTGGGGCGAGCGGTGGGAGAAGGACCCGCGGGTGGTGGAGGTCGTGCTGGCGCAGTCGGCGCGCATCGTCCGCCAGATCGGTCCGGTGCTGATCACCGAGACCGCGCACGGCTTCGTGTGCGCCAACTCGGGCGTCGACCAGAGCTCGAGCGGGGCGGCCGACCGAGTGCTCGTGCTGCCCGCGGACCCCGACGCGTCCGCACGGACGATCCGCGCCCGTGTGCAGCGATCGGGGTGTGACGTGGCGGTGATCATCAGCGACACGTTCGGTCGCCCCTGGCGCGAAGGCCAGACCGACATCGCCATCGGCGTCGCCGGCATCGATCCGTTGTACAGCTACATCGGTCAGCACGATCCGCACGGGCACGAGTTCCGTGTGCAAGAGCTGTGCGTGGCCGACGAGCTCGCAGCGGCGGGTGAACTGGTCAAGGGGAACACCTCCCGTGTCCCCGTCGGCGTGATCCGCGGGTACGCCTGGACCCCGGACGACGAGGCGTCGATGGCGCCGGTCATCCGCGACTCCAGCCGCGACCTGTTCCGCTGACGCGGTCGGCGGTCAGCGGTCCGCGGTCAGCCGAGCAGGTCTCTGGTGATGCCGTAGAAGTAGGCCCCTGCCAGGCCGAGCGAGTCGACGTCGATCCGCTCGTTGTTGCCGTGGAAGCGCGATCCGAACGTGGCGAAGTCCATGCTCTCGGAGAACAGCCCGGCGCCGTAGGCCACCGACCCCCGCTCGCGGAAGAAGCGGGCGTCGGTCCCGCCGACGATCAGCCCGGGAGCGAGTCGAGCGCCCGGGTAGGCCACCTGCGTGTGCTTGGCGACCGTGTCCCACAAGGCGTTGCCCGGGCCGCCGGGCGAGATCGTCGCCGGTGAGTCCTGCAGCACGCTGACCTCGACCCGGTCGTACAGATCGCCGAGCGCCTCGCGCAGGTGGGCATCGACGTGCTCCCGCGTGTCGCCGGGCATCGTCCGCACGTCGAGGTCGATGTCGATCACGTCGGGGATCGTGTTCGTCTTCTGGCCGCCGTGGCAGACGTTGGGCGAGAAGGTCGTGTGGGTCTGGGCGTGGCAGAGACGGGCGACCGGCACCGGCAGCGCTTCGAGCGCACCGTGGATGTGCTCCGCCGACGTGAGGCCGTCGCGCACTTCGTCGGGCAGATCGAGCGAGGCCACCTGCGCCCGCCAGATGTCGTCGATCTGTGCCCGCGGTCGGTAGTCGGCGAGGCGTCGGACGACCTCGGCGGCGGTGACCAGCGCATTGTCGGCCCCGTACGGCATCGACCCGTGTCCGGGCGTGCCGCCGATCCGCAGCCGGCGCCAGGCCAGTCCCTTCTCGCCCACGTTGACCGTCACCGTGCGCGTGCCCGTGGCGTCGACCGTCGACCAGCCGCCGAGCTCGGTGAGCACGTAGTCGGCCTCGATCGCCTCCCAGTGGTGCTCGGCGATCCACTCCGCGCCGTACACGCCGCCGGCCTCCTCGTCGCCGACGCCGCCGACGATCAGGTCGCCCTTCGGGCGGAACCCCTCGGCGGCGAGCCTGCGCATCACCACCGCCATCGACGAGGTGAGATTCAACATGTCGAGGGCACCGCGGCCCCACACCTCGCCGTCGATGACCTCGCCGGCGAACGGATCGTGATCCCACCCGGCGGCGTTGACCGGGACGACGTCGGTGTGGCCCATGAGGCACAGCGACGGCGCGTCCGGGTCGGTGCCCTCGATGCGGGCGACGATCGAGTCGCGACCGTCGCGGGGCGTGAACCGCTCGACGGCGAGCCCGACTCCCTCCAGGTAGTCGGAGAGCAGATCGGCGTTGCGCGTCTCGCCGCCCGAGTCGGGGGTGCCGTCGTTGACGCACTCGTTGCGGATCAGTTGCTGCAGCAGCTCGGTCGTCGGGCCGGTGAACTCGTCCGCGGAGGCCATGGGCGGAACGCTACCGCGCAGGCCACGCGCGGCTAATCGATCCGGCGCAGGGCGGGTTCGCTGGAGGCGCGGTGGCGGAGGTCGATGCGGGCGTCGACGACCACGGCTGCACCCGAGGACACGATCACCGGGTTGAGATCGATCGCCTCGATGTCGCGATGGTCCGAGGCGAGCTGGGCGGTCTGCACGATCGCCGCCACCAGGGGTGACGGATCGAGGCCCGCCGACGCGAGCGCAGGGCCGACCCGCGTCTCGCCGAGCATCGCGGCGGCGCTGGCCGGCGCGACCGGCGCGAGGCGCACCGCGCGATCGTCGATCACGTCGGCCTGCAGCCCGCCGAGCCCGACGGCCACGATCACCCCGAGGCGCTCGTCGAGCTCACAGCGGATCCGGACGTCGACGCCGGGGCTCGCCATCGACTGCACGATGACGCGATCGGCATCGGCGCCGAGCGACTCGCGCATCGACTCGACCGCCGTGCGGACATCGTCGCCCGACACGAGGTCGAGCGCCACGCCGGAGCGCACCGACAGGCCGGCACGGCGGCGGAGTGCTTTCACCGCGACGGGGAAGCCGAGGCGCTCCGCCTCCGTCGGTGCGTCGTCGGCATCGACGACCTCGGCCCGGGACATGGTGATGCCGTAGGTGGCCAGGAGCTCGCACTGGGTGCGCACGTCGACCGAGGCGCCCTCGGTCCCGGCGTGGGTCCCGGCCCGGGTCCCGGCGTGGGTGCCGTCGCCGTCGAGCAGGTGGGCGATGATCGTCTCCGCCGCAGCCGGATCGACGGCGCTGACGTCGGGGTCGCCGCGTTCGGCTTCGACCTCGAGCCACCTGCCGTAGCCATAGCTGCGCCCGAGCACGGCCGCAGCCTGCTCGGGGAACGAGAACACCGGCACCTTCGAGCCCTCGCGCAGCGCGCCGTCGCGGGCCCCCAGCAGCACCGCCACCACGGGCTTCGGGGCATCCAATGCGGCCCCGTCGATGGCGTCGACCGCGCCGCCGATGTTGTCCGGCACGCCCGGTGCGTGGAGCACGAGCACCCCGTCGACGTCGTCGTCGGCGAGCGCCGCCGAGAGCGCTTCGGCGTAGTCGTCGTTGCTCGCCCGCCAGTCGAGACGCACCGGCGGCGCCACCGGCGTGAGCCCCGCGGTCTCGAGCGCCGCCGTGGCCAGGGTGCCCGGGCTGCGGGCGTTGGTGAGCACGGCGACCCGGGGTCCGCGCAGCACCGGCTGCGAGGCGAAGACCCGGGCGGTGTCGAGCATCGAGCCGACCGTCGGCACCTCGATCAAGCCGGCTTCCTGGAACAGGGCGCCGCCGAGCTCGCCGCTCGCCGCAGCACCGGTGCGCACGGCGAGGATCGGCTTGGAACGCGACACCCGCCGCGCGATGCGGGCGAACTTGCGCGGGTTGCCGATCGACTCGGTGTACATCATCACGACGGTCGTGTGGTCGTCGTCGAGCCAGAACTGGAGCAGGTCGTTGGCCGACACGTCGGCCTTGTCGCCGAGCGACACGAACCACGAGATCCCCATGCCGAGGTCGGCGGCGCGGCGCAGCACCGACCCGCCGAGCGGCCCGGACTGCATCGACACCGCGACGTTGCCGGCGGGCACGCCCCCCTCGGCGAGCACGGCATGGATCCGCGACCCCTCTCGCGGCGAGGCGATGCCCATGCTGGACGGGCCGATGAGTCGCAGCCCGTGGCGGCGGGCGTTGGCGACGAGCGCGGCGATCTGTTCGTCGGACCGCACGTCGGCGGGGTCTCCTGTCTCGACCTCGGTCACGATCACCGCGCCGCGCATCTTCTTGTCGATGCACGCGTCGACGGTCGCCGCCAACGCCGGCTCGGGAACCGCGATGATCGCCAGCGACACGTCGTCGGGCAGATCCTCGACGGCGCGATAGCACCGTTCGCCGTCGAGCGTGTCGTACGCCGGGTTGACCGGGTACACGGGGACGTCGACGCTGTCGCGCACGTTGCGCCAGAGTGTTGCGCCGATCGAGCGCTCCCGCGTGGATGCGCCGACGACGGCCACCGCCCGCGGCAGCAGGATGCGCGCCACCGCACGCGAGTCGGCACGCTGCTCGCGACGTTCGACGCTGTCGCGGAACTCGCTCGTGGGCGTGAGGTCCCAGTCGAGATCGACGACGCCCGAGTCGAACCGGCGCTGGAGCGGCCACCCCGCCTTGGCGAAGACGGCGAGCATCGCCCGGTTGTCGCCGAGCACCTCGGCGGTGAACCGTTCGATGCCGTTGGAGCGGGCGATCGCCGCGAGGTGCTCGAGCAACAGGGTGGCGATGCCCTGCCCGTGCTGCTCGTCGTCGACCATGAACGCCGCCTCGGCCTCGGGCCGACCTGGCCAGCGCTCGTAGCTGGCCCACGCGATGAACTCGTCGTGCACCTCGGTGACGAGGGCGGCCCGGTCGACCATGTCGACGTCGGTGAAGTGGGTCAGCTCGGTGTCGGACAGCGTCGGCTTGGGGGAGAAGAAGCGCCGGTACTTGCTGACGCTCGACTGGCGCTCGTGGAAGGCGGCGAGCGCCTCGCGGTCGTCGGGCGTCATCGGCCGGATGTACGCGGTGTCGCCGCTCGACAGGACGACGGTGGCGGCCCAGGGGGAGTCGGTGGGGGAGTCGGTGGGGGAGTCGGTGGGGGACTCGGCCATGTCGCCAGCATGCCATCTCCGCCGCCGGCCCTCGGTCGGGGGCGTGTCCGGAGCGGCGTGCCCGGGAGCGACATCGGTCACAGCGCCGTAAGGTGGGAGCGTGGGACGAGAGATCGCCGTGTTCAGCACCGCCGAGCACGACCACCACCCCGCGCCGCCGTGGCATCCCGAGCGACACGAGCGGGTGCCCGCGGCGCTGGCGGGGATCGCCGAGAGCGGCTTGGAGGACGCGGTGTCGTGGAACCAGCCGCGGCTGGCCACCCGGGCCGAGCTCGAACGGGTGCACGACGCGAGGTACATCGACTCGATCGAGCGCTTCTGCGCCGACGGCGGTGGCGACATCGACGCCGACACGTACGCCACGGCCGGATCGTGGGAGGCCTCGCTGCGCGCTGCCGGCGCCGCTCTCGAAGCGGTCGACGCGCTGCGCACCGGCACTGCCGACGTCGCGTTCGCCGCCAACCGACCGCCCGGACACCACGCCGTCGCCGACCGGGCGATGGGGTTCTGCTTGTTCAACAGCGTGGCGGTCGCTGCCGCCGAGCTCGCCGAACAGGGCAATCGTGTGGCCATCGTCGACTGGGACGTCCACCACGGCAACGGCACCCAGGACATCTTCTACGACGATCCGCGTGTGCTCTACGTGTCCACCCACGAGTCGCCGCTGTACCCGTACTCCGGCCAGTCGATCGAGACGGGTGGGCCGCACGCCGAACGCACGAACCTCAACCTGCCCTTCCCCGCCGGCACCCGCGGCGACATGCTGCGCCGAGCCGTCGACGAGGTGATCGCGCCGGTCATCGAGGGGTTCGGCGCGGATTGGCTGTTGATCTCGGCCGGCTTCGACGGTCATGTGCGCGACCCGCTGGCGAACCTCGAGTTCACCTCTGCCGATTTTGCCGACGTCGCCCGCCGCCTGCAGCAACTGGTGCCGGCGCGCCGCACGATGCTCGTGCTCGAGGGCGGCTACGACCTCGAGGCGCTGGCGCTGTCCACCGGTGCCACGCTGTCGGCGCTGGTCGGCGAGCGCTTCCGCCCCGAGCCACCGTCGTCCGGGGAGATCGGCGAGCCCACGATCATCGCCGCCCGCCAGCGCTGGAACCTCTGACGGTCACGGCGGGGTGCGATCCGGCGTCGGTGCCGGGGCGCCGAGGTCGGTGGCGATCGCCGGGACGAGCACGTCGCACACGCCACCACCGGTGGAGGGGGTCTTCCCGCCGACCGTGGCGGCGAGCACGGTGTTGCCCGACTCGATCTGCCACACGCAGGCCTTCGCGCCGTCGACGGTGCCGGTGTGACCGATGCCGTACTGGTCGATGAACATCCCGGGCCAGCGGAGGACCGCCCAGTCCTGCGCGGTCATCGTGTCGACCATCGCCGCCAGGGAATCGTTGGCGACGATCAACGATCCTGCCCCGCCGAGGCGTGACAGCCGGTCGACACCTTTGGCGGCGAGCACCGGGTCGCCGATGCCGTACTGCACATCGCCCGGCAGTTGCCCACCGGTGCTGAGGTGCGCGCCGGGCACGCCGATCGGATCGAACACGAGCTGTGCCGTGGCGTCGTCGAGCGGTCGGCCGGTGATCGCCTCGACGAGCAGACCGAGCGCGCAGTAGTTCCCGTTCGAGTACCGCCACCTGCCCCGATCGTCCTGGGGAGGCTCGACGAGCAGGCTCGGCAGGAACGACGCGCAGTCGCCGGGCTGGTCGAACCACGACGCCCGCACGGTCGGCATCCCGCTCGTGTGGTCGAGCAACTCCCGCACGGTCACGGTGTCCCATCCGGGGTGCGGGTCGAACCCGAGCAGGCTCCAGTCGACGGGCGCGTTCACGTCGAGCCGGTCCTGCTGGTCGAGGCGCGCCACCGCCAGCGCCGTCACGACCTTGCTGACGCTGGCCACCACCATCGGCGACGCCGTCGTGGCGGGAGCGCCACCGATCGTCG
>CAYGLH010000168.1:4939-7981 GCA_964350535.1 uncultured Ilumatobacteraceae bacterium | reverse complement strand
CCGAAACATGCGGTCAGCGTCGCGCCCAGCGCGACAATCCCGCCAGAATTCGGCGGGCGAGCGTGGCTAGGGACGGGCTCCGTAGGCGGCGCGAACCTGGTCGCGCAGAGCGCCATAGGCGGCGTCGACGTCGTACTCCTCGGCGTGGAGCAACCACTGATAGGCGATGCCGATGAGCGCTGACGTGATCACCGCCGCGCCGCGCGCCGGATCGGCGCCGGAGCGCACGGACCCGTCGGCGAGCCCGCGACGCAGCGCTGCGGACGTCTCGGCTCGCATGGCGTCGCTGAACGCTGCCATCCGGACCTGCAGCACGTCGTCGGCGTGCAGGGCTTCGAAGATCAGCGCGTTCATCGCCCGCATGTCGCGCTCGTTGTTGAGCGCCTGCTCGCGGATCCCGTCGACGAGCCCGACGAGCGAGTCGAGGCCGCTCGCACGGCTCGCCAAGGGCACGATGCCGGCCCGCCGCAGCTCGCCCCAGACCCTGCGGATCAATGCCTCGACGAGGCCGCTCTTCGAGCCGAACCTGGCCGTCACGAGGCCCCGGCTGTAGCCGGCGCGGTCACCGATGGCGGCGAAGGTCATCGCTGCCAGACCACCCTCGGCGACGAGTTCGGCGGCGGCATCGAGCAGCGCCTCGGTCGAGCGCTCCGAGCGCAGTACCTGGCGGTTCGGTGTCGTGTCCCCGACCCTCTCCGCGGCACTCGTCATCGATCCAGTGTGGCAGCAGCGGCCCGTTCGCACCCCAGCAGAGCGGGGACGGAGCACGAGGTCGACGCGCGGCCGCCGAATTTGTTGGCTGACCAGCAATCTGGTTGGATACGTGCTCCGGCAACGTGACCAGCGACACGCCGCGGGAGAATGGGATCCGATGAGCACCGACACGATCGACCAACCTGACCTCGAGCAGTTCCGCTCCGCCGCCGCGACGTTCATCGCCGAGTCCGTCGCCGCCGACCAGCACTGCCAGGCGTTCGGGGCGATCATGCCGCCTGCCCTGCACGACCGGGCGCGGGCGTGGCAGCGTCAGATGTTCGAGCACGGGTTCGCCGGCCTCCACTGGCCGGCCGAGTACGGGGGGCGCGGGCTGTCCCGCGACTACACGGCGGTGTGGGCCGAGGAGTGCGCCAAGGCGCAGGTCCAGAACATGCTCAACCTGCAGGGCATCGTGCTCGCCGGCGAAGCGATCCTGCGCACCGGCACCGACGACCAGAAGGCCCGGTTCCTCGAGCGCACGATCTCCGCCGACATCCTGTG
Organism: uncultured Ilumatobacteraceae bacterium; assembly: GCA_964350535.1. Classification (GTDB taxonomy): domain Bacteria; phylum Actinomycetota; class Acidimicrobiia; order Acidimicrobiales; family Ilumatobacteraceae; genus CAYGLH01. The sequence goes on along the minus strand of CAYGLH010000168.1, from coordinate 6,724 downwards.
GTGCCAGCTGTTCTCCGAGCCCGACGCGGGGTCCGACCTGGCGAGCTTGCAGACGAGCGCGGTCCGCGACGGCGACGACTACGTCGTCAACGGTCAGAAGGTGTGGTGCTCGAACGGCCAGCACGCCGAGTACGGCATCCTGCTGGCCCGCACGAACCCCGACGAGCCGGGCCACAAGGGCATCTCGTTCTTCCTCCTCGACATGCACGCGCCCGGCGTGGAGGTGCGTCCGCTCAAGCAGATGACGGGCGACCAGGAGTTCTGCGAGGTCTTCCTCGACGACGTCGTGACCCCGGCGACGTCGATGCTCGGTCCCGAACATCAGGGCTGGCTCGTGGCGATGCAGGTGTTGCAGGACGAGCGCGGGTCGAGCGGCTCGGCCGGCCTGATCAGCCTCGAGCGACGGCTCAACTACCTCGCCTCGTTGAAGGATGACGACGGTGCCACCGGCGACGAACTGATGCAACTGATCGTCCGCGGGCACGCCTTGAAGGCGATGCTGATGCGCTCCGGCGCAGGCCCGGCCGCATCGTCGGCGGCCAAGCTGATGCGCACCGAGCTCGAGTTCGATGCCGAGGTGCTCGAGACACGCCTCCGCGGCGCCGCCGCCCTGCTCGACGGGACCAAGACCGAGCGCTTCCTCTACGCGCCCGGCATGAAGATCGCCGGCGGGTCGAGCGAGATCCAGCGCAACATCATCGCCGAACGCATCCTCGGACTCCCGCGCGAACCCCGCTGACGCCCCGACCTCCACACAGGCGAGGCGCCGTTTGCGGGTCCGATCCCGGCCCCTCCGCCCACCATCGCACCCACAAACCGAACCCCGAAGTTTGCGGGTCCGATCCCGGCCCCTCCGCCCACCATCGCACCCACAGAATCGGGTGGTGCCGGCGCTGCGGCGAGGCCCGCCGCATTGCTAGCGTCGGCGACCACGTCTGCCCCGGGGAGCCGACCATGACGACAGCCGAGTCCATCGCGTTCGCCGACGATGCCGCGTCCGAGGCGTCGCTGACGACGAGCCGACCGCCGGGACACGGCGCGGTCCGGGCCTACGACTGGATCGCCCACCACGCCGCCAACCGGCCGGACAAGGAGGCGGTCCGTGATCTCGGCAGTGGGCGGAGCTTCACCTATGCCGACCTCGATCGACGGGCCGACGCGATGGCCGCCCACTTCGCCGTGCTCGGCATCGGACGCGGCGATCGGGTGGCAGTGCTCTCCCACAACGGCGTGGAGTACTTCGACGTGCAGTTCGCGTGCGCTCGCACGGGTGCGATCTGCGTGCTGCTCAACTGGCGCCTCACGGTCACCGAGCTGGAGTACATCCTGAACGACAGCTCGCCGACGCTGCTGGTGCACGACGTCGAGTTCGAGGACGATGCTGTCGAGCTCCGGGGTCGATGCTCGATCGCGTCACTGCTGCGGATCGACGGCGGGACCGACGACAGCCAGTACGAACTCGAGCGCGCCGCGCTCACCCACGACGACGTGATCACGATCATGTACACGTCGGGCACCACGGGTCTGCCGAAGGGGGCGATGATCACCCACGGGATGAACTTCTGGAACGCGGTCAACCTCGGCATCCCAGCGGGCATCGGACTCGACACCGTCCACCTCAACGTGCTGCCGCTGTTCCACACGGGCGGCCTCAACTGCTACAGCAATCCGGTGCTGCACGCCGGCGGCACGGTCGTGATCGCCAAGCAGTTCGACCCTGGCGAGGCGGTGCGACTGCTCGGCTATCCCCACGACTGCGTCACCGACTTGTTCGGAGTGCCGGGT
>CAYGLH010000168.1:0-4929 GCA_964350535.1 uncultured Ilumatobacteraceae bacterium | reverse complement strand
CGTTGTCGTTGGTCGATTCTCCGCCGTCAAAACGAATCGGCAACGCGAAGTTACCGCCACTAAAATCGACCGCGAGCCGGTCATCGCCGCCCAATGTCGCAATGAAGATTCCGCCCGAGAACGCGGCCATTGGTACCCGGACTTCGCCGACACCGATCTGTCGCGACTGCGCGTCGCGGGTGTCGGCGGCGCACCCTGCGCGCTGGCGATCATGGAGGCGTGGACCGAGCGCGGTGTGCTGCTGGCGCAGGGCTTCGGGATGACCGAGACCAGCCCGGCGTGCATCCTGCTCGACCCGGGCGACGCGCTGCGCAAGATCGGCTCGACCGGCAAGGCGCTCACCCATGCCGAGCTGCGCATCGTCGACGACGCCGGCGCGGACTGCGGCCCCGACCAGGTCGGCGAGCTGTGGGTGGCGGGGCCGAACATCACTCCCGGCTACTGGAACAAGCCCGAGGCCACCGCCGACGCGTTCGAGGGTCGCTGGTTGAAGACGGGCGATGCGGCGCGATTCGACGACGAGGGGTTCGTGTACATCGTCGACCGGTGGAAGGACATGTACATCTCCGGCGGCGAGAACGTCTACCCGGCCGAGGTCGAGAACGTGCTGTACCAGCTGCCGCAGGTCGCCGAGGCGGCCGTGATCGGCGTGCCGAGCGACCGGTGGGGCGAGACCGGCCTCGCGGTGGTGGTGCTCAAGGCGGACGCCGAGCTCGACCGCCAGCAGGTGCAGACCTACTGCGCCGACCGCCTCGCGAAGTTCAAGGTGCCGTCCGACATCGCCGTCATCGACGCGCTCCCCCGAAACGCCACCGGCAAGGTCCTCAAGCGTGAGCTGCGGGAGCGGTTCGTGGGCGACGAGGCGCCGAAGATCAGCTGACACATGGCCGCGCCGGACGCCCCGCCGCCCGACCTCGACGCATTGACGGCGGCGGGCGTCGAGCTCGAACGCTGGGCCGAGCTGGTCGACGACGACCGGTGGGGCGGTCCCACACCCTGCGCCGACTGGACGATCGGCGACCTCGTCGACCATGTCGTCGGCGGCAACGTCTTCACGGTCGAGGTGCTGGCCGGCAGGAGCGCCGACGCGGCGTTGGCGGCGGCGATGGCCACCTTCGACGAACGGTACGAGCGGCGAGCCGCGCTGGCCTCCACGCTCGAGGCGCAGCGGTCAGCGTTCGCCGCGCCGGATGCCCTGACGGGTTCGTTCGGCCATGTCAACGGCCGACTCGGCGGCGAGTCGATCCTGCACGCCCGGATCCATGACCTGATCGTGCACGGCTGGGACCTCGCAACGTCGGTCGCGCCGCCGGCGGAGCTCGCCGATCAGCTCGCCCGATGGGCGGTCGCCGAGCTCGGTGCGCCGGGGTCGCTCACGGCAGAGCACTTCGGGATCGAACCAGCCGCGGTGCACGACGGCCGCTCGCTGTTGGCGGCGTTCGGCCGGCTCCCCTGACGCACCGTCATCGCAGGCCGATGGCACGGCCGGTGGCGCGAACGGCGATCGCCAAGAACTCCTCGTGGGAGTCGACGATGCCGCGCGTCTGACCGGTCAACTCGAAGCTCACGAGGCCGTGGAGCTGCGTCCACGCGACGAGGAAGGCTGCCGTGTGCGGCGGGCCGATGTCGAGGTCGGCGTACGCCGCCAGCCGGTCCAGCTCGACGGACAGCTCGGCAGGCACGTCGGGCGTCGGATGCGGTGGGTCGAGTCGCCCCGCGGCGGCGGCGTCACCGACGATGCCGGCGAGTGCCAGTGTGGCCCGCGTCCCCGGGCCGACGGTGTCGACCGGCGCGGCGTACCCGGGCACGGGCGACCCGTACAGGAGCAGATACTCGTGCGGGTTCTCGACGGCCCAGCTCCGGACCGCCGTCGCCGCGCCGACCCACCGGTCGAGGTCGGGCAGATCGGTGCGCACCGCGCTCGCCTCCTCGACGACGGCCCCGAGCGCGTCGTACGCCTCGACGATCAGGCGGGTCAGCAGCGTGTCGCGACTGTCGACGTAGCGGTAGATCGCCGACGACACCATGCCGACCTCTCGCGCGACTTCCCGCAGGGACAGGCCGGCCGCCCCCACATCGGCGAGCTGGGCGCGAGCGGCACACATGATCTCGCCGTCGATCCGTTCTCTGGCTGCAGCCCGCTTTCCGGTCACGCCCTCATTGTGACGCACCGCCGTTCAAGAAGCGAGAGCACCGCTCTTGCTCTTGGTCGCCCGTTCTGGTTGGATGTCGGAATGAGAGCACTGCTCTCGTTTTGATCGACCGCACGCACCACAGGAGGGCGTCACGATGAACACGACGACGATCGACCAGGCCCGCTATCTCCGCCCCGGCTGGGCCACGCGCCGGATCATGAACCCACTCGTAGCGGGACTGGTGAAGCTCGGCTTCGACCTGAAGGGCGCCCGCCAGCTGGAGGTTCGGGGCCGTACCACCGGCGCGTGGCGGGCGACCCCGGTCAACCTCCTCGACGTCGAGGGCCGGACATACCTGGTGGCGCCTCGAGGCACCACGCAGTGGGTGCGCAACCTGCGCGCCGCCGGGAACGGCCGGTTGCGCACGGGCCGACGGGTCGACGCCTTCACCGCCGCCGAGCTGTCCGACGACGAGAAGCTGCCGATCCTGCGCGAGTACCTGCGGCGGTGGGCGTGGGAGGTCGGCCAGTTCTTCGACGGCTTGTCGGCCGACAGCTCCGATGAGGAGCTCGCTGCGGCGGCACCCGACTTCCCGGCGTTCGCCGTCGAGATCGTCAGCTGACCGATCGCTGGTCGGCGGCGAGCCGGCGGGCATAGGCGACCTGCTCGACGCCGAAGACCACCACGATCGCCCCGACCACGGCCATCGCGACCGCTCCGGTGGTCGAGTACCAGCCGAGGGCGATGGAGACGACGGTGAAGACGACCCAGGCGGCGTCGGCGACGCTGACGATCGGTGCCCACCTGACCAGGACGTCGGTGGACGATCGGGCGACGGCGGCGACGGCGATGCCGAACACGACGAGCCCGGCACCCACCAGTCGGACCCAGCCAGGGTGGCCAGTGTCGAGCAGCGCGTCGAGCGCCCCACCCGCCAGCAGCGCCGCCATGCCGGCGGCGACGGAGGTGACGGCGTTCGTCCCGAGGACGACACGCAGCATCCGGTCGTTGCGGCCGGTGCGCAGGACCGTACGCCCGCCGCTGCGGGCGGTGGTGAACGACGAGGCCCGGCGTCCCGGAGCTGATGGGTTCGGAGTCGGTGCGGCCGGTGTGGTGAAGCTCATGTGGCCACGCTGACACCGACCCGGTCGTGCGGGCCATGACCTGTTCGGTCATGGTCACCCGGCGCCGCCGTGCGTACGTTGCAGGTCATGACGATCACCGCCGAGGCTCGACCGGGACCGCTCCTGCGCGAGTGGCGGCAGCGCCGGCACCTCAGCCAGCTCGACGTATCGGCGCGCACCGGCGTCTCGACCCGGCACCTCTCCTGCGTCGAGACCGGGCGCTCGAAGCCCAGCCGAGACCTCCTGCTCTACCTCGCCGAGGAGCTCGACATGCCCCCAGCGCGCCACCAATGACATGCTGCTCGCCGCCGGCTTCGCACCGGTGTTCAGCGATCTCGAGCTGTCCGATCCGGCGATGAGCGCGGTGCAGGACGTGATCGCCCTGGTGCTCGACGGCAATGATCCGAACCCGACCACGGTCATCGACACCCGCTGGAACCTCGTCGACGCCAACGCCGCCGCGTACTGGCTGACGACAGGCGTCGACCCATCGCTGCTCACACCACCCGTCAACATCGCCCGGCTCGGCCTGCACCCCGACGGGTTGGCGCCGCGCACCGCCAACTTCACCGAGTTCGCCGGCCAGCTGCTGCGCCACATGCACGAGGTGCTCCGGGCGACGCACGACCCCGAGCTCGCCGAGCTGATCGACGAGTGCTCGTCATACGCACCGGGCGCCGAGCGCCACATCCCGGCGACCCCCGACGTCGTGCTGCCCCTCGTGCTCACCGTCGGCGACGACACCCTGTCGTTCGTGTCGACCGTGACCTCGTTCGGAACCTCGCGCGACGTCAACCTGTCGGAGCTGTCGATCGAGACGCTGTACCCGGCGGACGACGAAACCCGCGCCGTGCTCGCCGCCCGTCCCTGGGCCACGTAGCCCGAGCACCTCCAGCCGTTTGTGGGACTCATCCCGGGCGCTCCGGGCACGATCGCTCCCGCAAAGCCCAGCCACTCGGTTTGGGGGACACATCCCGGGAGCTCCGGGCACGATCGCTCCCGCGAACGCTGGGTGGGGGGTCGCGTACGATCGGGGTCGTGGGAGCTGCCCGGCGCACCACTGGGGCGACCGACCGCTGGTCGGCGACGCTCGACCGGCTCGACGCCTCCAGCCGCGACGACCTCGACCGCAGCGACCTCGACCTGCTCGCCGATGCGTTGTTCTGGCTCGATCGGGTCGACGAGTCGATCGACGCCCGCCGATCGGCCTACCGGCGGCACGAGGCGACCGGCGATCGCGACGCTGCGGCACGCGCCGCCTGGCGGCTGTTCTACGACCACTTCCTCGTCGGCGAGACGGCGATCGCCGCCGGGTGGATCGAACGTTGCCGGACGTACGTCGAGGGCGACGACGACGCGAACGCCGGGTGGTTGGCGATCGCCGACGCAGATCTGTCCGCCACCACGGGCGACGACGACGGCGCGCTGACGGCCGCGTCGCGAGCGGTGAAGATCGCCCGCGCCCGCACCGACCGCGACCTGCTGGCGATGGCGCTCCAGGCTGCCGGCCGTGCCCGCATCCGGGCCGGGGACCGGGCGGCCGGCATGCGACTGCTCGACGAAGCGATGGTGGCGGTCACCGCAGGCGAGCTCGACGAGCTGTACACCGGCTGGGTCTACTGCAACGTCGTGTCGACGTGCTACGAGCTCGCCGACCTCGACCGAGCTGC
>CAYGLH010000167.1:0-8019 GCA_964350535.1 uncultured Ilumatobacteraceae bacterium | reverse complement strand
GCCCACACGCGGCCTGCGTGGCCGGGGAACGCTGGTTACGTCTCGAACGGCATGTCGGTGATGGCTTCCATCACCGAGTCCTGGTCCGGACGCACGCCCGACGCGAGCTTGTAGCGCAGCGCCAGCGCGAAGCTCGCCATCGAGGCGATCGACGCGGCGAGCAGGCCGAGCTCGATGCGGCGGAACAGGTCGTCGCTGGCGAGCCAGGTGGTGAGCAGGAAGGCGATGACGCCGACGGCCCAGCCCACGGCGACCAGCGCGTGGCCCTTGAGGGCGATCACGGCCTGCGCCGTCGCCAGTGCGACCATGTAGCAGGCGCTGCCCAACGCCAACACGGCGAGCGTGCGGCCGGACAGGTCGGCGTCGTACACCACGTCGATCGCCCACGGCCCGATGACGAAGGCCCCGGCGGTGCCGACCACGCCGACCGCGAGGACGGCCATCATCAGGCGCTTCAGCCCGCTGCGGAACTCGACGAGCTCGCCCCGGGCCGCCAGCTGGCTGAGTCGCGGCAGGAGCGCCGCCTGGACCGCCTGGAACAGGAACAGCGGGATGCGGGCCAGCAGCACGCCGTAGGAGAACTCGGTGACGAGCGCGTCCTGCGAGTCGTCGGACAGGATCGTCGCGGCGATCGGTCCGGCGTTGAGCAGGGTCGCCGCGAAGACCGAGCCCAGCAGCAGCCATCCGAGGTTCGGCGTGACCTCCGACCACTCGGCGGGCGGGCCGTCGTCGGTGCGCAGGGCGCCGCGTCGGTACACGTACACCACGGCGAACAGCGGCGCCACCGCCACCGCCATGCCGTAGGCGCCCGCCACCTCGACACCCACGACGGCGAGCGCCACGCAGAGGGCGATGCGCACGACGCCGTCGGAGCCCATCACGATCGCGTAGTCCTTGAAGCGCCCCATCCCGGAGCAGACGCCGCGGGCCAGGTGGGCAGGGGCGTAGCCGGCGAACGCGCAGATCAGCGCGATGACCATGAACCAGTCGCCGTCGAAGTAGTTGGTGGCGATCAGCGGGCTGGCGACGGCGATGACCAGCACGACGGCGGCGACCAGCAGGACGCCCAGCGTGGCGACCTTGCGGACGACGGGGCGACCTCCCTGGTCGAGGGCCCGCCGGTGGGCGAGTGCTCGACCGAGCTCTTGTTCGAGCGGCAGGAAGAACCCCGGTGCGAGGGCGAACGTGGCGAACCACATCGACGCGATCGGCTCGAAGGCGTCCGCACCGCCGACCGCGACGTTGCCGACCTTGAAGAAGGCGTACGTCGCGACCCCCGCGACGAGCAGCGCGAGACCGACGGGCAGGGTGCCCTCCGGCAACGGCGCGGCTGCTCGCGCGGAACTCATACGGAAAGACACGAGTGACGAATCCTACCGAGGGGCGGTGCCCGTCGGTGGGTCACGGCGCCGCGGTGACCGCTGACCACCCGGGTGACCGATGGGTGGGCGCGGCCACCGCTAGCCTCGATCAATCGTGGAATCGGAGACCCTCCAAGCGCCGCCGGTCGTGGCGGTCGTCATCGTTCACGAGCCCGGTTCCTGGTTCGAGGAGACGCTCGCGGCGTTCGCCGCGCAGGACTACCCGAACCTGCGATTCCTCTTCAGCGACACCGGCGAGCCGTCCGGACACGAGATCGTGGCGGCCGCGGTCGGGGCGGTGCTGCCGGATGCCATCGTGCGCCCCCTGGGTGCCAATCCTGGGTTCGGCGCGGCGGTCGACGAGGCGACGCGCCTGGTCGAGGGCAACGGCCTGTTCTGGATCTGCCACGACGACGTCGCTCCCGAGCGAGGCGCGCTGCGCGCGCTCGTCGAAGAGCTCTACCGCTCGAACGCCGGCGTCGTCGGCCCGAAGCTCGTCGAGTGGGACCATCCCGAGGTCCTCCAGGCGGTCGGTCTGGGCCTCGACCGGTTCGGTGAGGTCGACCAGGTCGTCGAACCGGGCGAGGTCGACCAGGAGCAGCACGACGGGGTGCGCGACGTGTTCGTGCTCCCGTCGGCCAACCTGCTGGTCCGTGCCGATCTGTTCCGCGAGGTCGGCGGGTTCGGGTCGGCCGTGGAGTACCACGGCGACGACATCGATCTCTGTTGGCGGCTGCACCACATCGGCGCCCGCGTCGTGGTGGTGCCCTCGGCGCGGGTGCGACACATCGGGCGGCTCCCCGAACGTCGGCCCGACCTCAACCACCGGGTGCTGGCGGCGCGGCACCGCATGCGATCCGTGGCCACCCTGACCGGCGGCTCGCGACTGTTCGGCCGATCGCTCGAGCTGATCCTGCTGACGATGGTCGAGCTCGTCGTCGGCGTGTTCACCGGGAAGTTCGGTGAGGCCTGGGCCTCACTGCGCGGGTTGATCGGGCTCGTCCCGCGGACGCCGTCGATCATCGGCCGGCGTCGCGCCGTGCGGCCACTGCGCCGTGTGCCCGAACGCGAGGTCGCCGGCCTCCAGGTGCGCGGCAGCGCACGCTTGAACGCGTTCTTGCGGACGCGCGAGACCGCCACCTACATCGGGACCGAGCACGCCGTGCGGCGCTGGCGGCAGAGCACCACGGCCCCGGTCATCGCCTGGATCGCCGTGCTCGCCGCCCTGGCGATCGCCTCGCGCGACCTGTGGCTGCACGGTGTCCCCGCCGTCGGCGAGTTCCTGCCATTCCCCGACAGCCCCCGCAACCTGCTCGACTCGTTCGTGTCGGGGTTCGACCCGAACGGGTTCGGGGCGACGTCGCCGAACCCGAGCGGGTGGGCGACGCTGTGGGGCCTGTCGTTCGCCACGCTGTTCCGGATGGGGCTGCTCCAGACGGCCTTCACCGTCGGCCTCGTCGTCGTCGGCCTCGTCGGGGTGTGGCGCCTGGCCGCCGTGTTCCCCTCGACCCGGGCCCGGCTCGGCGTCCTCCTGGTGTACGCCGCCAGCCCGCTGATCGCCGGTGCGATGTCGGCGGGCATGCTCACCGTGCTGGTGGTCTACGCCACGACGCCCTGGGTGATCCACCTGTACCGGCGTGCCGTCGGCGTGGGGACCGCCGATCCGCGCACCGCCGAGATGGACGTGCCCGACGGTCTCGTCCACCTCACGCCGCTCGAGACCGTCCGCCGCTCCGTCGCAGCCGGCCTCGTGATCGCGCTCGGCGCGGCGTTCGCTCCCGTCGTGATCCCGATGGCGGTGCTGCTGGCGGTGGCGCTCTGCCTCGGCACGCTCCTGGCGCTCGCCCCGTGGCGGACCGCCCTCGCCTACCTCGGCGTCGGTGTCGTGGCGGGTGTGGTGGCCGTCCTGCTCAACCTGCCTTGGTTCACGAGCTGGACCTGGGAGGGCATCGTCGGTGCCGCACCGATCGGCGACCCGCACGAGGGCCTGCTGGCGATCGCGTCCTTCGACATCGGCCTCGCCGAGTTCTCGGCGCTGTCGCTGGCGTGGTACCTGCCGGTCGTGGCGGCGATCGCGCTGGCCCGGGCGTGGCGGCTCACCTGGGCGGTGCGCGCCGGGGTGCTCGTGGCAGGCTTCGGGGCGCTCGCCGTCCTCGGCGACCGTGGATCGCTCCCCATCCAGCCGCCCGCTCCCGGCGTGCTGCTCGTGCCGGTGGCCGTCGGCGTGGCGGTCGCCGCCGGTGCGGCGTTGGCGGCGTTCGACCTCGACGTGCGAGGGGGCTCGTTCGGGTGGCGGCAGCCGCTCGGCATCCTCGCCTCGATCGCCGTCGTCGTCGGGATCGTGCCGGGCGTGCTGGCAATCGGGGACGGCGACTGGGACATGCCCGGTACACCGCTGGCGTCGATCGTCGACGCGTCGCTCCCGGCACCGGGCGAGGACGGCGACTACAACGTGCTGCTGATCGGCGACGCCCGCGTGCTGCCCACGCCCGCCACCGAGTACCGCGACGGGCTGTCGTGGTCGGTGGTCGATGCCGGCCCGCTCGACGTGCGCGACCGATGGGCGCCGCCCACGACCGACGCCGGGTCGGCGGTGGACGCGGCCCTCGACCAGATCGCCTCCTCGTCCACGCTGCGCGCCGGGCGGCTCCTGGCGCCACTGGCGATCCGGTACATCGTGATCCCCGAACTGGACGGCGTGGTCTCCACCACCGACGAGCGGCTCCCCGAGCCGGGCGGTCTCTACGAGTCGCTCGGCGCCCAGCTCGACCTCGTCGCGCTCACCGGGCTCCCGACGGTGCAGGTGTTCGAGAACCGCGCCTGGATCCCGCGCGCCGCCGTGCTCGACGGCGCGACGGCGGCCGCGAGCGCCGAGGCCGGCGAGGACTCGCTCGTGCGCAGCGACCTGAGCGCCGCGCAGCCGGCGTTCGCCGGCGTGGACCAGCTCGACGCCGTCACCCAGGAGGTGCCGGCAGGCGTCGTCAGCCTGGCCGTGCCGTTCGATCCGAACTGGACCCTGTCGGTCGACGGCACCGACGTGCCGGCGCGTCGAGCGTTCGGGCTGACCACGGGGTTCGACGTCGGCACCGGTGGATCGGCGACGTTGGCATACGACTCGCCGGCGTCGCGGCTGCCGCTCGTCGCCGGCCAGATCGTGCTGTGGCTGCTGGCCCTCTTCGTCGTCACGCGGGTGCGGGTGTCGATCGTCCGTCGGGTCGACGGCGAGCTCGACGACGAGACGCTGATCCACCTCGACGAGCAGCCGATGCCGGAGGACCTCCACGTCCAACCGGTCCCCGCGGGCCTCGACCCGGGTCTCGACATCACCGGGGAGCTGTCGCGGAGCGCGCTGGCGGATGTGCCGCCACCGACGCCGGGGGCGCCGCCCGACGTCGAGACCGACGTCCAGCCAGATGTCCAGCCAGATGTCCAGCCCGACGCCGGCATCGATCACGGCGCGGAAGTGTCCGACGACGTTCCGTCGCCGGCGCAGGACGAGGAGGACGGGCGATGAGCCGACGTGCGATCCCCGGTCTGGTCGTCGTGTTCGTCGCCCTCGTGGCGCTCGTCCTCGTCGGGCGGACCACGCCCCCCACGACCGACGCCGTGTTCTCGACGCCGGCAGGCACCTGGATGCCGGCGGTGACCGAGAGCGACGCGCTGAGCGCCAACTGGTTCTGCCCGGGCGTGCCCGCCGACGACCTCGAGGGTGTCGGCGGCGAGGTCGAGGTGTTCAACCGGCACGACGAGCAGCTCGCCGGCCAGTTCACCGTGCTCACGCCCGACGGCGTGGGCGCCGAGTCGACGTTCGTCGTCGAGCCGTGGGACAGCACCGTGATCGACGTCGATTCGTACGTCGACGCCTCGTTCGCGAGCGTGATGGTCGAGCTCGACGGCGACCGTGGGTTCGTCGAGCAGCGGGCGATCCATCCCGCCGGCGACTCGGTCTCACCGTGCGCCGACGACACCTCGAGCGAGTGGTACCTGGCCGACGGCTTCACCGTCGACGGCAGCCTCGAGACCATCATCCTGTCGAACCCCTACGACGATCCGGTCGTCGCCGACCTGGTGTTCTCCACCGCCTCCGGCGAGAGCCGGCCGGCGGCGTTCCAGGGGTTCACCGTCGCGCCGCGGTCCGTGGAGGCGATCGAGATCGCCGAGCTCGGCGCCCGCGACGAGGAGGTGATCGCCACCAGCATCGTGGCGATGAGCGGTCGCATGGTGGTCGGTCGGGCCCAGCACTACCTCGGCGGCGGTCGATTGGGCTACCAGGTCGTGCTCGCCGCTCCCGCCCTGCGCGACCAGTTCTGGTTCGCCAACGGGCGCTTCGGCGACGACATCAGCGAGACCTACTCGATCTACAACCCCACCGCCGACGAGGTGCTGGTGAGCGCGATCTTCCTCGGTCTGCCGGTCGAGTCGAACTTCGGCAACGTCGACCCCATCACCGTGCCGCCGCGTGAGGTGCTCGTGTTCGACCCCGCCGACGAGGAGTTCGGCGCGACGATTCCCGATGGCCGGCACGCCGTCGTGTTCGGCACCGAGGCCCAGCCGTCGATCGTCGTCGAGCGCATCACCACCACGACCGACCCGGTGTCGACCACCGCGGTGCTCGGTGCCCCGCCCCGCCCGGACGGCTACGTGGCCTCGCGATGGCACGTCGGCATCGGACCCGCCGAGCCGACCGAGGCGGCGCTCGTGCTGTACAACGTGGACAACGTCGACGCGAGTGTGACGATCGAAGCGGTCGGCCCGGCCGGCCCGGTCGCCGTGCCGAGCCTCACCGACATCCCGCTCGGTCCGGGCGCGGTGCTCGCCGTCGACCTCGTCGCCGATGCGGTCCTCGGCCAGGAGCTGATCGTCACGTCGACCAACCGGGTGTTCGTCGAGCGCTCGCTGCACCGGGATGCCGACGACGACACGCGCTCGGGTTCCTGGGCACTCCCGGCCTCGGTCAGCTGAACCCGGTGCGCAAGTAGCCTGTCGACATGGAGCGCCTGCTGATCGCTGCCGTGATCGTGGTGATCGTGGTGGTCGGCGCCGCGGTGGCGCAGCGTCGCCGCACACCCGACGCGCCGACGCAGCGGACCTATCGGGTGCCCGAGCAGCTCGACCGGTCGGACTTCGCCGAACCGCAGCGGCCGTGGCTCGTGGCGGTGTTCACCTCGGCCACGTGCGACGCATGTGCCGACGTCGCCGGCAAGGCGGCGGTCCTCGCCTCGGACGAGGTGGCGGTCACCGAAGCCGAGTTCGGCGCCGACCGCGCCCTGCACGAGCGCTACGGCATCGACGCCGTCCCCACGCTGGTGATCGCCGACGCCGACGGCGTCGTCCGCGACAGCTTCCTCGGCCCGGTCACCGCGACCGACCTGTGGGCTGCCCTCGCCGAACTGCGCCAACCCGGCTGCACCCCGGCGGCCTGCGACCACCACGCCACCTGACGCCCGGCTCGCCCGGTCCGGCTCGCCTGGGTCCGGCTCGCCCGGCGCCTCGGGGCGCCTGCGGCGTGACCGCGGCGTGACCTACCTGGCGATGATGTCGTCGGCAGCTGGAGTGGTGGGTTCCGGCTCCGAGCTCTCGCCCAGCTGGAACACCCCCGCGACTGGATTGGACGCCGCCGTCGTGCCGCTTGGTACGAGCTTGAGGGTGCCGCCCTCGCCACACGTCGTGAAGTCGAACTTGCGCTCGCCGCCAGGACGCACCGCTGCGTTGAACGGGACGTGTAGGTCGGGCTGCCCGCTGGTCTTCGAAGTCAGGGTCAGTTGACCCGCGGCCTCCACCAGGAAATGGCGACCGTACTCCGCGTCGGATCCCAGGCGCACCGTGATGGGTGTCGTGGGATCGGGCGCGAGCTCGGTCATCTGACTCGGGTCGAAGGTGAGAGCCACCTCGATGTCGACACTCGCTCCGGCGGGTATGCTGACGCTGGGCTGGCTCGCGCTCACCGTGACTCCAGCGACCGGATACTGCAAATCCGTGCTCAGGTCGAAATCGACGGGCGTCGCTCCCTTGTTGCTGATGCGCACCGCGTGCGCGCGGGTGGTGGTGCTCGTGGTGATCAGCGCTCCGAACGTGATGCCGGAGCCTTCCGAGGGCTCCGCCGCGGCGACTACCTGGGTATCGATCGCGACGTCGACTTGGACTCGACCCCCGCCGACATGGCTCACGGGTGCCTCCAGGCCGTTGTTTATCATCGCCGATTTTACTTCCGTAGGGATCCACGTTGGGTGCGCCTGGCGGACCAACGCGGCGGCTCCCGCTGCCATCGGGGAGGCCATCGAAGTGCCGGAGTTGACAACGCCCTTGTAGCCACTCCCGACACCCGCGCTCTTGATGTCACCACCAGGCGCTGCGATCTCGGGCTTGAAGCCGCCGGTCGTGGACTCTGGTCCCCGGGAGCTGAACGGAGAGAGCTGAGACTTACCCTCGACGGAGAGCAGCTCCGCCTGGACGTTGCTAGCGCCCTTGAGCAGCGAGCCGTCGGAGTTTCCGATCATCACCGCCGGGATGCTCACTGTGTTGTCGCCTCCCATGGGAAAAGGCGCCTCGCCGGGATTGTTCTGCACCACGACAGCGGCGACCGCTCCCGCAGCCTGTGCGCGACTGAGCTTCTCCTCGAACGTGCAGCTTCCTCGGTCGATCAGCGCGATATTGCCCG
>CAYGLH010000166.1:0-8092 GCA_964350535.1 uncultured Ilumatobacteraceae bacterium | reverse complement strand
GACCGTCGCGCTCGGTTCGCAGGGCGACAGCGTCCTCCTCGCCCGAGCCCAGCGCTGCGGCGAGCGCGGCGTCGGCCTCGGTGACGCGTTGCGCTGCGTTGGGCTCGGCCGTGCCGAGGCGCGCCAGTTCGTCGTCGATCTTCGCCTGTTCCTCGAGCGCCTCGATCTCGGCGTCGTCGAGGGCGTCGCGCCGCTCGTTGATATTGTCGATCTCGTGAGTCAGCGCTTCGGCCTCACGCGGCGCGATCACCGTCTTCAGCTGGCCCTCGAGCCGCTGACGATCGGCGAGCAGCTCGGCGCTCTCCCGCTCCTCGTCCTCGATCCGCTGGTCGAGTTCGTTCGACGACGCCTGCAACGCCTCGCGCCGTGCCGCCAGCTCGCGCAGGTGGTTGGCGGCCGCCGAGGCCTCGTGCCGCTCGGGCAACTGCTCGAGCCGCACGCGGAGCTGGTCGAGTTCGGTGTCGACGCGTTGCAGCGCCAAGAGGTCGTCGATCATCGGGCGCCAGTCTGGCAGGTGCCCCGCTCGTCGGGGGCAGCCCTCAGCAACGTCCGACCTGGAGACCGAGCGGAACGGTCGGCAGCGGATGCGTCGGGTCGACGATGTCGGGCGGGATCGTGGTGCCCACGTCGACGGCGGCGTAGATCGGCACGGGTGGCGACGTCTCGACGGGAGCCTCTTCGCCGCCCTCGCCGTCGCCGCCGCCCTCGCCCTCACCGGCGGGCGGCGTGCTCACCGGCTCCTCGGCCGGCTGCGCCCGGAAGCCCTGTGGCTCGGCGTCGCCGCCGCCCTCGGCCGGCGCGTCGCCGTCGCCGTCGCCTTCCTCGGACTCGATCGGAGCCCCCGCCTCGTAGCCGACGATCTCATAGGCACATTCCACGCCGGGCAGCACGAGCTTGGCGTCGGGACGGGCCGGCGCC
Organism: uncultured Ilumatobacteraceae bacterium; assembly: GCA_964350535.1. Taxonomy (GTDB): domain Bacteria; phylum Actinomycetota; class Acidimicrobiia; order Acidimicrobiales; family Ilumatobacteraceae; genus CAYGLH01. The sequence continues at coordinate 7,174 of CAYGLH010000166.1, read as the reverse complement.
GGCGCCGGGTCCCAGTCGTTGATCGGCACCCCTGCGTGGGCCGGCTCCATGAAGGCGTTCCAGATCTGCGCCGGGTAGAGGCCGCCCTGCACCCGGGCCACGCCGTCGTTGCCGAACTCGGGCACCACGCTGCTGGTCATCGGCGTATAGGCGTCGGGGTCACCCACCCACACGGCGGTCGACAACTGCTCGGTGCCGCCGACGAACCAGGCGTTGGTGTTGTCCTGTTGGGTTCCGGTCTTGCCGAACGCCGGGCGGCCGTCGTCGAACGCCGCACGACGACCCGTGCCGCCGTTGTAGATGACGCCCTTCAGGATGTCGATCGTGGAGAGCGCAGCGTCGCGGGTGAAGACCTCGGTGCCGGGGTCGAGGTGCGTGTAGAGCCGGTTCCCCTCGGCGTCGTCGATCAGCTCGACGTAGTACGGGTCGTGGTGGACACCCTCGTTGGCGAGGGTCTGCACGCCCGCCGCCATGTCCATCGGGCTCAGCTCGTTGGCGCCCGTGGCGAAGCTGGCGTGCGGATAGACCGGCGCACGTTCGGTCGCCGGCTGGTCGCGGTACAGGTAGGGCGACGAGGCCATCCGGTAGACGGTGTCGACCATCCGGTTGAGGCCGACGATCTGGCTCAACCGGGCGAACGCACAGTTGACCGAGCTCCACGTCTGCTGGGCGAGGTTGGTGACGCTGCCGGCGACGCCCCCGCTGATGATGAACGGCTTCGTCGGATCCTCCGGGTTGGGCAGGACGCAGCCGCGGAGGCCGTCGATCACGTCGCCGGCCTGTGCGCCGGCCTGCACCGCCGCCGCCAGGATCATGAACTTGATGCTCGATCCGGTCTGGCGGGGCTGGAGGGCCATGTTGACCTCGCGCTCGCCAGGCTGGAACCCGGGACCGCCGACCATCGCCCGCACGGCGCCGGTGTTGGAGTCGAGTGACACCAGCGCCGAGTCGATGCCCTGCGCGTTGGCGGGCAGCACCGTCCGGGCCGCTTCCGCCTGCGCCTGGAGGTTCGGGTCGAGTGTGGTGTGGATCCGCAGCCCACCGCGGAACAGCCGGTTGTACCGCTCCTGGTAGGTCTCCCCTAGGATCGTCGAGCGGTTGAGCAGGTAGTCGCGCAACGCCTCGGTGTAGTAGGTGCGCTGGTTCGAGCGTCCCGGCAGCGTCTTCACCCGCTCCGGAAGGGTGAACTCCTCGAGCTCGATCGCCTGTGCCTCGGTGATGTACTCGTCGGCGAGCAACCGGTCGATCACCTGGAACCAGCGAGCACGGCTGCGCTCGGGCTCGTTGATCGGGTCGAAGCCGGACGGTGAGCGGACCAAACCTGCCAGGAATGCCGACTCGACGAACGTCAGCTCCTGGGCGGTCTTGCCGTAGTAGGTCTCGGCCGCTGCCTGGATGCCGTAGCTGTTGTTGCCGAAGAACACCGTGTTGAGGTAGCGCTCGAGGATCTCCTCCTTGGTGAGCTCCTTCTCGAGCATCAGCGCGTAGTGGGTCTGCAGGAGCTTGTACCGGCCGTCGCGCTCGAGCCCGGCGAGGAAGTCGTTCTTGACGACCTGCATGGTGATCGTCGACGCACCCTGCTGGGGTGCATCGGAGGCGAAGTTGGACAACGTCGCCCGGATGAGACTGCGCACGTTGACGCCGTCGTGGGTGAAGAACTCCTTATCCTCGACCACGAGGAACGCTTCGATGACGTGTGCGGGGATGTCCTCGTAGTCGATCGGCTGCGAGTTCTCCAGCTCGTAGATCGCCAACTCGTTGCCGTAGGCGTCGTAGACGTAGCTGCGCTGGGCGAGCGGCTCGAACTCCGGCAGCACGACCGGGTCCTCGTCGTGGGCGTTGGCGACATGCCAGACGCGCGGCGCGATGGCGACCACGGTCGCCGTGATGAGGAGTGCGCCAGCCAGGATGACGAGCGCCAGCCGCGGGAGCCATCCAACGATGCGCATGTTGCCCGCAGAGGCTATCGACGACGAGCGGCGCAGTGGTGGCAAGGCGATCGGCCACTACGTTGCGATGGCGATGGACCGACCGACTCCCACCCGGCCGCGCCCGTTCCGCTTCGGTGTCCAGCTCGCCGGCCTCCGCGACGCCCGCGACTGGACCGAGCAGGCGCGCCGCGCCGAGGCGCTCGGCTACGACATCGTCACGATGCCCGACCACGTCGCCGCGGCGGGCATGGTCGGACCCCAACTCGCGCCCCTCACCGGGCTCCAAGCGGTGCTCGACGCCACCACCACGCTGCGCGCCGGCGCGCTCGTGCTCGCCAACGACTACCGCCACCCCGCGATCCTGGCGAAGGAGCTGGCGACGATGGACGTCCTCTCGGACGGGCGTGTGGAGATCGGCCTCGGGGCAGGCTGGATGACCGACGACTACCAGCGATTGGGGATCCCGCTCGACCGGCCGTCCACCCGCATCGAGCGCCTCGCCGAGGCGTTCGACGTGATCGACGGCTGCTTCGCCCCGGGCCCGTTCACCTACGCGGGTACCCATTACCGGATCGATGACTACGACGCGCTCCCGCTCCCCGTGCAGTCCCCGCGCCCGCCGATCCTCGTCGGGGGTGGCGGGCCGCGGCTGCTCACCCTCGCCGCCCATCGCGCCGACATCGTGGGGATCAACGCCACGCTGGGCGACGGGGCGTTCGGGCCAGCCGCGCTCGACACGATGACGGCCGACGCGGTCGACACGAAGCTCGGGATCGTCCGCGACGCCGCCGGCGATCGTCTGGACGAGGTCGAGCTCCACCTCCGCGCCTTCTTCGTCTCCGTCACATCGGACCGTCGCCGACAGCTCGGCGAGCTGAGCGAGACGATCGGGGTGCCCGCCGAGCTGATCGACGCCTCGCCCTACGCGCTGATCGGCACCGTCGCGGAGATCTGCGAGCAGTTGCTCGACCGACGGGAGCGGCTCGGCTTCAGCTACGTCACCTTCTCTGCCGCCGAGATGGACCTCCTGGCACCCGTCGTCACGGAGCTGGCGGGCCGATGAGCCGGACCCCGAAGGTGGCGATCGTCGGCGCCGGCACGGTCGGGCGCGCCTTCGCCGCCGCAGCGCGGTCGATCAACTGGCCGATCGCCGCGATCGTGTCGCCCGTCGAGCACGCCGCCGTCGACGTCGCCACCGAGCTCGACGTGCGCCACGCGCCGATCGATCAGCTGCCCCGGGTCGGCGCCCAGCTCGCCGTCGTCACGACGCCGGTCGGCGACCACGCCGGCGAGCTGGCGGCACTCCTCCCCCGTGGCGTGCCGACGCTCGTGGGAGCGCCGCTCGCCCCGACGCTGGCGGAGTGCCGGGCGATCGTCGGCATGGCCGAGCGCAGCCGCACCGCCCTGGGCCTGGCCGATCCGCTGATCGGATCGCCGGCCGTGCAACACCTGCTGGCGGGGATCGCCCGGATGACCGCGCCGCTCGGTCATCTGTCCGCCGGCGCGCGACATCCGCACCCGAACCGTGCGACACCCGACGACCGGTGTGACGGGTCACTCGGCGGCGTGTTGTTCCATCGTGGCGCGTCATCGTTGAGCGCCCTCGTCCTCGCAGCCCGGATCGGCGGGTGGGGTCGCCCGACGCAGGTCGCTGCACCGGTCGCCGCGATGGACGGGCCGAGCCGCGTCGAGCTCGTCTTCGCCGACGATCACCGGGCCACGCTCGACATCGCCTGGAGCCTCGACGGCTCCCCGACCTGGAGCCTCCAGGCGGCCGGCGCCAGCGACGTCTACCGCGCCGAGTTCCATCCGAGCCCGGTGCTCGAGTTCAACGGGACCGAGGTCCACCTGCCGGGACGTCGGCTCGGCGACCGGATGCACCCAGCCGACTCCCTCGGCTTCGCGCCGACGCTGCGGCTGTTCTGGGACGACGTCGAGGCCGGACGCGCACCCCTGCTCGACGCCACCTTCGGCGAGGACCTGTGGCAGATCGTGGCGGCCGCCTACCGCGCCGTCCGCTCGGCCGAGCCGGTGCCGCTGCCCCTCGTGGTCGACGAGCACGTCGCGCCGGCCCGCATCGGGAGCGGCTGATGGTCCGGGGTCTCGTCCTCGCCCTCGCCCTCGTGGTCGCGCTGGTCGGCTGCGCCGGTGACGACGACGCAGCGGAGCCGCAACGCCATCCCGACGTGATCGAGGTCACGGCCACCGTCGCCGACGACGGCTGGACGATCGCCGCGACCCTGTCGTCGCCGTATGACTCACCCGACCGCTACGCCGACGCATGGCGCGTGCTGGCCCCGGACGGCACGGTGCTCGGCATCCGCGAGCTCCTCCACGACCACGCCGCAGAGCAACCGTTCACGCGCACGCTGACCGGCGTCGAGATCCCGCAGGACGTCACGGCGATCACCGTCGAGGGACGCGACCAGCAGTACGGGTGGGGCGGCGACACCGTGACGATCGAGATCGACCATCCGTGACCCACCGGTACCCTGGCGCGATGGCAGGTCACCGGATCTCGATCACCTACTGCGTCCCTTGAGACTATTCGGCCCGCGCCGTGAGCGCGGGGAGTGACCTGCTCACCAACTACCAGCACGTCATCGACGACCTGACCTTCGTCACCGGCGCCAAGGGCGTGTTCGACGTCGTCGTCGACGGTGAGACGATCTTCTCCAAGCACGAGGTGGGACGTCATGCCGAACCGGGCGAGGTGCTGGAGATCTTCACGGATCGCTTCGGGCAGCACGTCGACCGCTACGGCACCTGACCGTCGTCATCGCTAGCCTCACCTCGCCATGACGAGTGTGCGGGCGAAGGTGATGCGGCGACTGGTGGAGCGGGTCGGACTCGCCGACGACCTCACCCTCGAGGAGCGGCGCAAACGGATGGAACGGCCCGACCGTCTCCCCAGACCGCGTCGCGTCGTCTACGACGAGGAGACGCTCGCCGGCGTCCCCATCGTCACGGCGACACCGACGGACGTCCCGCCGCTTCGACACGTCTTGTACCTGCACGGCGGCGGCTACTGCCTCGGGTCGCCGACCAGCCACACCGCGTTGGCCGCTCGGCTCGCCCGTCGCGCTGGCGCCGTGGCGATCCTGCCCGACTACCGACTCGCACCCGAGCACACCTACCCGGCGGCGATCGACGACTGCCTCGCCGTGTACCGCGCCCTGCTCGACGAGATCGAGCCGGCCACCCTGGCACTCGCCGGCGACTCGGCCGGCGGCGGCGCCGCGCTGGCGACCGCGTGCCGGGCGCGCGACGAAGGGCTCCCCGTCCCCGGCGCGCTCTATCTCCTCTCGCCGTGGACCGACCTCACCGGCTCGGGCGACTCGATCAGCTCGAAGGCCGACGTCGACCCGATGCTGAAGGAACCGTTCCTGCACGAGGCCGCCTCGATGTACGCGGGCGAGTGCCCGCTGACCGATCCCGGCGTGTCGCCGCTCTTCGGCCGGCTCGACGACCTGCCCCCCACACTGATCCAGACCGGGAGCGACGAGATCCTGCTCGACGACACCACCCGACTCGCCGAGCGCCTCGAATCGGCCGGGGTCGACGTCACCGTCGAGATCGGCGACGACCTGTGGCACGTGTACCCCGCCTTCGCCGGCTACATGCCGGAGGCCACCGCCGCCCTCACCCGCGCCGGCACGTTCCTGCGCGCCCGGCTGCGCCCCTCGGGTCACTGACGCACGGCCATGGGGCGAGTAGCGTCCCGCCCCATGACGGAGGAATCGATCATCATCTCGACCTCGCCGATCTCGGTCGCCCGCGAGTGGCCGGCGATCGCCACGGTCGGCGTGCTCACGGTCGTGCTCGGCGGCATCGTGATCGCCTGGCCCGACACCACCCTGAAGGTGTTGTCCGTGCTGCTCGGCATCCAGCTGCTGGTCTTCGGCCTGTACCGACTGATCCGCGCCTTCGCCGACGACACGGTGTCGAAGGGGCTGAGCGGGTTCGTCGGCGTCCTCGGCCTGGTCGCCGGCGTCGTCGTGATCCGCAACCCGTTCGAGACCGTCGAAGTGCTCGCGGTGATCCTCGGCGTGCTCTGGATCGTCGCCGGGGCGATCGACCTGATCGGCTCGCTCGCCGACAGCACGCTGCCCGAGCGCGGCTGGGTCGCCTTCGGCGGCCTCCTGTCGATCGTCGCCGGCATCGTGGTCGTCGCCTGGCCCGGTCCCACGGTCCTGGTGTTGGCGTGGGTCGCCGGGCTCTACCTGATCATCCTCGGTCTGTTCCTGGTCGTCACCGCATTCAGCATGCGCGGCGTCGCCAAGTCCACCTGAGGGCGACGTCGCCGGCGGTCGGCCAGGCCGTCAGGTGTTCTTCGGCAGCTCGGAGAACGGCGTGTTCTTGTCGTGCCCAGGCTCGCGCGGCAGCCCGAGCGCCCGTTCGCCGATGATGTTCTTCTGGATCTGGTCCGTCCCGCCGTAGATCGGTGGTGCCTGCGCGTACAGCGCCTGGCCGGTGACGAGGGCGAGCATCGGATTGCCGGTGGCGGCGTCGAGCTGCGCACGCTGCTCGCCGGTGTAGGCGTGCAGCATTCCCGAGGCGCCGAGGATCCGCAGGCCGACATCGCGGCTGAGGCGCACGACGTCGCTCATCATCAGCTTCGAGATGTTGCCCATCCCGGCGATGTCCTCGCCCTGGGCCCGGAGGGCCTTCGCCCGCATCCCGTTCAACCGTCCGAGCTCGTTGAGGATGTGCAGTTGCACGAGATCCTGGCGGATCGTGGGGTCGTCGATCGTGCCGTTCCCTTTGGCGAAGTCGTTCAGCAGGCTGCCCCGCGGGCGGGCACCCGGTCGCACCGACTGCTTCTTCGGATCGGTCTGGACGAAGTCGCCGACACGCTTGTCGAGGTTGCCGGCGATCGTGCCCGGGGCGACCATCGCCCCACCACCGCCGCCACCGGCGCCGAGCCCGGCACGCTCGTTCTGGAGCGTCGTGTTCGCCGCTGCCCAACCGTTGTTGACGTCGCCGATCACCCAGTGGTGGGGCACGCGGGCGTCGGTCATGAACACCTCGTTGAACATCGCGTGACCGGTCATCTCCACGAGTGGGCGGAGCTCGACGCCCGGCTGGTGCATGTCGATCGCCATCCAGCTGATGCCCTGGTGCTTCGGCGCGTCGGGCGCGGTGCGAGCGAGCAGCATCCCCATGTCGGCGACCTGGCCGGCCGAGGTCCACACCTTCTGCCCGTTGACGATCCACTCGTCGCCGTCGCGCACGGCGCGCGT
>CAYGLH010000165.1:0-8113 GCA_964350535.1 uncultured Ilumatobacteraceae bacterium | reverse complement strand
GGTGCCCGGCGCTGGCCTCCAGCGACGGCAGCACGGCGAAGGCCGCGGCGATCCCGGCGGCCGCACCGACGACGGCCGACGGCGTACCGAGCCGCACACCGCCGAGCGCCGCCGATCGGCGCCGCTGGCGGGGCGTGGCACCCGTGGCCGCGAGCACGCCGTACTGACGGGTCCGGCGCCGGGCGACCACGGCGAACGACGCGCCGACGAGCAGTCCGACCTCGAGCAGGGCGAAGGTGCCGACCATCGAGGTCAGCAGCACGACGACACCGCGCGGCGCGCCGGACGACGACGAGCTCGTGACCAGGCCGTCGACGTCGATCGAGCGGGCCACCGCGTCGGCATCCTCCACGTAGAACTGGATGGACACGTCGACGGCGCGCAGCTCGTCGAGCGAGGTCAGCAGGGCGAACTCGTCGCCGAGGTCCGTCGGGTTCTCGACGACACCGACGACGGTCATCGCGCTGCCGCCCAACGACATCTCGGATCCGACGGCGTCGGCGTCGAGCACCGCGCCCGTCGTCACGGCGATCTCGCCGGGATGCTCGGGCCACCGGCCCTCGCGCAGTGTGAGCAAGGGGGAGGTCGTCTCGTTGGCCGGGTCGACCACGCGGGCCTCGACCCGATCGACCCGTCCGTCGACGCCGACCACCGCATGTTCCCAGCGTCCGAACGATGCACCGGCCGAACGGAGCGCGTCCTCGAGCTCGTCGGGGTCACCGGGGACCGAGAACGCCGCGTCGGCGCGGCCGAGCGACGCCTCGGGCGGCGTCGACAGGTTGTGGGCGAGCACGATGCCACCGAGGGCAACGGCGCTCACCAGCGTGACGAGCACGGTGATCAGCGCGTACTGGCGCCAGTCGCGCCGCAGCGTGCGGGCGTTCCACCGCCAGAGGAACCGGGTCGCGCTCACGGCGCCACCGCGGGGTGCTGCACGCGACCGTCGATCAGTTCGACCACACGGTCCGCCCACTCGACCACGGCCGGGTCATGGGTGGCGACGGCGCAGGCGACGCCGCTGTCGCACGCGGTGCGCAAGAGCTCCATCACGGCCTGCCCGTTCGCGCGGTCGAGGGCGCCGGTCGGTTCGTCGGCGAGGATCAGTTTGCGGTCGCCGACGAGCGCACGGGCGATCGCCACGCGCTGCTGCTGGCCACCGGAGAGCTCGTCCGGATAGGCCCGTGCGCGATCCGTCAGCCCGACCCGGGCCAGCGCGTCGAGCGCCGCGCCGCGCGCCGCTGTGGCCGACGAACCGTCGAGCTCCAGGGGGGCGGCGACGTTCTCCGCGGCGGTGAGGCCGGTGAGCAGGTTGTACCCCTGGAACACGAAGCCGAGGCGGCGGCGCCGCAGCGCGGCCAGCTCGTCGGTGTCGAGGTCGTCCAGTAGCACGCCTTCGATGCTCACCGAGCCGGCGGTGGGCGTCTCGAGGGCGCCGGCGATCGTCAGCAGCGTCGACTTGCCCGATCCGCTCGGCCCCACGACGGCGACCAGTTCGCCCTGTCGTACCGACACCGACACGCCGTCGAGGGCCACCACCTCGTCGGCGCCGCGGTAGCAGTGCCGTATCTCGTCCATCACCAGTGCATCGACCATGCCGCCGACGCTGACGCCCCGGGCGTGAACGTGATGTGAACGGCGACGTCAGCCGGCGGGTTGCCCGCGGCTCCGGTGCCGCAGCGCTCGCCCGAGCAGGTCGAACCAGAACGGCGCACCCACCGTCACGGCGCCCGCCACGAAGAGCCAACCGAGCGCGCGCAACACCCAGGCGTCGGCGGACGTGTCGACGTCGTCCCAGCCGATCGGCAACACGATCGACTCGCCGACCGAGTCGCGCACGCAGTCGAGATCGGGCGCGGCGATCGTCTCGCCGTCGGCGTCGGGATCGCCACAGGCGACATCGTTGACCTGGAAGGCGAGCGCCACGACCGCCTCGCGGGCGGTGTCGTCGCGGTACCAGGTGCGCGCCGCGCCGATCGCGTCGACGTTCAGCAACACCGCCATCACGAGGCCGGCGAGGAAGAGGAACCACCGCGTCTGCTTCCGGTACCACGACGAGGCGGCGGCCATCGACCGCTCGTACCACTGCTCGATCCCGTGCCGGATGCTGACGATCCCCTCCCCCGCCTCGTCGACCACCGCCAGCAGCTTCACGCGCATGTCGTGCGGCACCTGCTCGAGCGCGGTGACGAGGTCGGCGCGCGACGGATCGCCCGTGTAGAACCCGACGAGGGCGGACTCGGCGTCGGCGATGACGGCGCGCACGTTGTCGACATCGACCCGCTCGCCCTCGCGGCGGATCGCGTCGATCGCGTCGGTGACCGCGCCCGCCCGCACCGACGCGGCGGCGTCGCGCAACGTGCCGAGGAGGCCGTCGACGTCGTCGAGTGCGATGTCGGTCCCGGTCTGGCGGTCGACCTCGTCGCGCAGTTCGCGCAGCGTGCCCAGCGCCTGGTCGAGCTTGCCCTCCGGCCGGAGCACCGCCAACAAGCCGTTGGCGAAGTCGCGTCCGTCGATGTGGATCGGTCCGTAGTAGCGACGCAGCTGTTGTTCGGCGTCGGCGACTCGGGTCTCCACGATCGCCCCGGCGCCGCCCGCCCCGGGAGGCGCGGCGCGCAGTGGCGGCTTGGACCGCTTGCGCTGTTCGCCCGTGGCCGGGTCGAAGTGCGCCCGATCGGTCGGTCGGACGAGCCCGGTGATGAACGGCGTCTTGTACAGCTCGTCGACCAACGAGCGGCGCTCGCCCTGCTCGGTCGAGGTGTTCCCGAGCAGCAGGTCGAGCGTGTCCCACAGGTGCTTCGACCGGCGGTGGAGGAACCCACCGACCGCCTCGACGACGGCTGACGCGACCAGCGACGAGACGAGGAACAACAACAGCAGACCGATGGCCACATCGATCATCACGCCGTCGAACATCTGACACCTCCCACCGTCACCGCCCGGCGGCGACGAGTGCCAGCATCGCCGGTACGACGGCCCTGGTCAATGGCAATGCGAGGCCGGGATCGAGGCCCGGGGTCGAGGCCGACGTCACCAGTCGGTGGCGATGTACTGCGTCTCGCAGAACTCGTAGATGCCGTCGGTGGAGCCTTCGCGGCCGATGCCCGACTGCTTCATCCCGCCGAACGGGGCCGACGGGTCGGACACCGCGCCGCGGTTCAGCCCGATCATGCCGGCCTGGATGCGCTCGCTGATCGCCAGGCCCTTGGCGAGGTCGCGCGTGTAGACGTCGCCGGTGAGGCCCATCTCGGTGTCGTTGGCCTGCTCGACCATCGCGTAGTGGTCGTCGAAGGCGATGAGTGGGGCGACGGGTCCGAAGATCTCGGCCCGTGTGATCGCTGCGTCGGCCGACACGTTCGACAGCACCGTCGGTTCGTAGAAGTAGCCCGGCCCGTCGGCGGCGCGTCCGCCGGTCGCCACCTCGGCGCCGGCGCCGACGGCCTCGTCGACGAGCCCCGCGACGTCCTTCAGCGCCTGGGCGTTGATCAATGGTCCGCACGTCACGCCGTCGTCGAGCCCGTTGCCGATGCGCACGTCACCCATCGCCGCCGCGAACTTCGCGGTGAACTCGTCGAGCGCACCGCGCTCGACGAAGAACCGATTCGCGGCCGTGCACGTCTCGGCCGAGTGCCGCATCTTGGCGACCATCGCCCCCTCCACCGCGGCATCGATGTCGGCATCGTCGAACACCACGAACGGCGCGTTGCCACCGAGCTCCATCACCGTCTTCAGCACACGGTCGGCGGCTCTGCGGAGGAGCACCCGGCCGATCTCGGTGGAGCCGGTGAACGACACCATCCGCACGGCTGCGTGGTCGACCGCCGCGTCGAACCAGTCGCCCGAGGACGACGTGGGCAAGACGTTGATCAGGCCGGCGGGGATGCCGACGTCGGTGAGCAGGTCGGCGATCCGCAGCGCGGTCAGCGGCGTCTCACGGGGCGGCTTGATGACGACCGCGTTGCCGGCGCCGAGTGCCGGCGCCAACTTGCGGGTGATCATCGCCGCCGGGAAGTTCCACGGGGTGATCATCGCCACGACCCCCACCGGAGGATGGTGCACGATCATCCGGTTGGCGCCGCTCGGAGCCAGCGCCACCTCGCCGCGGATCCGCACGGTCTCCTCGGCGTTCCAGCGGAAGAACTCGGCGGCGTAGCTCACCTCGCCGCGCGCATCGGCGAGCGGCTTGCCGTTCTCCCGCACGATCAGTTCGGCGAGCTCGTCGGTGTGGTCGACGAGGGTGTGCCAACACGACCGCAAGAGCTCGCTGCGCTCGCGTGGTGGTGTCGCCGCCCACCCGCGCTGGGCGTCGGCGGCGGCGTCGCAGGCGGCGTGCACGTCGCCCGCGGTGGCCGACGCCACCGACGTGATCACCTCGGCGCTCGCCGGGTCGTGGACGTCGATCCGCCCACCGTCGCCCGACCGCCACCGCCCCCCGATGAACAGATCGTCACGCATGTCTCGGCCTCCTCGTGTCCTCCGGCCAACCTACTGAGGCGGAGCGCCGCATGGTCGTCGGCGCGACTCAGCCGGACGGACGTTCCGGGCAGAACTGTCCTGTGGTGACCGCCCAGGCCGGCGGATCCTCGCAGCGGACGCGCACCCGCCCGTCGACCCATTCGACCGAGGACAGCTCGGCGTCGATCGGGAGGCGCAGCGCGGCGAACCGGTCGAAGAGGTGCACACGCGACGGGTCGATCGGTCCGCCGCCGCGCACATCGACGTCGACCTCGTCGACCGGACGCCCGAAGGCGACGATGTGCCAGACGTCGGAGCCCGCCACCACCTGGATCGGCGCCGCCACCTCGTCGGGGGCGAGGTCCGGCACGTCGTCGGCGGCGATGCACCGCGCCACCGACGGGCGCGCAGGCCCCGTGAAGTCGACCCGCTCGAAGCCGAAGCACCACCCGTCGGTCGTGGAGATGAGCGGATCGGGGAACCCCTCACGCGGCGCGCCGCCGAGGGATCCGAGCTCGGTCCAGAGCCGACCGGTGGCGCTGCCGATCGAGACGGGGACGTCGTCGCTCACCTGGTAGCCCTGCGTGGTCGTCCCGCTTTCGCTGACCAGCCGCCCGAGCAGCACGACGCAGCCGAGGCCGACCGCGACCACGAGGAGCCGACGACGCAGCACGGGCGTCACAGGGCGATCGCTCCCCACGGCGGTGGCGGCGGCCAGCGACGGTCGGCGACGGGCAGCCCGAGGTGCGCATAGGCATCGGCCAGCGCGTCGACGTGGACCGACCGTCGGCGGTCAGCAGGGTCGAGGTTCGTGAGCGCCCCGACGACGTCGAGCAGTGCTCGCCGGAACACGCCGTCGTGGCCCTGCGCAGGACCGGCGAGCGCATGGGCCAGCTCGTGGGCCAACGTCGCCCGGTTGGCCTGGACGGCGCTGATCCGCACCACCACCTCCGGGCCGGCACCGCCGACGGACGCCGACGATGACCGGGCGTCGCTGCGTCCGGCGCGCACCTGCACGGCCGGTCCCGGCCACCACCCGTCGTGCACGGTGAGCTGCGTGGCGAGCTCGACGAGGCCCGCCAGCCCGACGAGTTCGTCGAGGTCGGTGCCGCCGAACGCCATGTCCTCGGCCAGGTAGACCGCCTCGCGCCCACGGTCGGGTGCGGTGGACGAGGGGACGTGCCCGGCGGCGGGCATCAGCCCGAACCGAGGGCGCGACGGCCGGGGACGCGTCGACGACCGACGTCGGCGCCCTCGGCGGCGGCCGACCCCGCGGCCCACGCCGACGCCTGCGGCGCGGCCGCCGGCCGGGCGCGCACGACGCGCCCGAACGACTCATCGGCGAAGTCGGTGACGCGCGTCGCGCGGTCGCGCCGTGCGACCGCCGCCCGGCCCGCCTCGTCGGGCGTCGCCGCTGATGCGGCGCGATCGCTGGCGGCGTCGAGCAACTGCCCGACCCGCTGCGCATAACCGAACAGGAACGAGCGCCGATACTTGGTGGTCGCCGGCCCGGTCGAGCGGCGGATCGAGGACATCTGCGCGGCCGCCTGCTGGTGCAGCGACGCGTAGAGCACCTCGACCAGCTCGAGGTCGGAGGCGTACCCGGCGGCGAGCGCCGTGGTGCCCGCGGGACCGGTCTCGAAGACGATGCGCACGTCGTTCGGCCCGGCGACGGCCATCAGCAGTGCGAGCCGGGCGCGCACGTAGGCGCCTCGCCCGAGCGCGATCCGGCGAACGGCCAGCGCGTCGTCGCGACCGATGTCGGCGAGGTGGGCAGGATCGATCCGGTGACGGGCGATGAGCTCGGCGGCCTTGGCGGCGAAGAGCTCGGCTTCGTGCGGGTTCGAGGTCGCCTCGGCCTTGGCGAGCAGCTTGCGGACCCGGTCGACGAAGGCGGCGTCGGGGGTCGTGTCGGCGTGATGGTCGTGCATGGCGTCGTGTCCCTGGGTTCGGAGGTGCTCCTCGGCCGAACACGCCGGCGACACTCGTGATCGTACTAGTGTACGGTCATGCTGCTGCGTCGTGCGAATGAGGCCGGGCTTCCGCCGGCGTCATGACTACCGTTCCACCGATGGCGAGCGTCGAGGCAGAACTCCCGGACACACTCGATCTGCGACCCGACGGCCGCTCCCTGCGCCGCGAACGCAACCGCGAGCGTGTGATCCGGGCGCTCGTCGAGCTGATCCGCGAGGGCGACCACGATCCCGGGGCGGCGGCGATCGCCGATCGCGCCGGGGTCTCGCACCGATCGGTCTTCCGGTACTTCGACGACCTCAGCGACCTGGTGCGCGAGGTCGTGCGGGCCGAGTTCGCCGAGATCGCCGAGGTCGCCCGGCTCGACGACATCGGTGTCGGCGCGCTCCCCGACCGCATCGACCGCCTCGTCAACGCACGGGTGATGGCCTACGACGCGCTGTACGAGATCTCCAAGGTGGCCTACCGGCGGCGGGCCGACATCCCCGCCGTCGACGCCTCGCTCCGGCAGATCAACGGCCTGATCCGGACCGAGTTCGAGAAGCACTTCGCCATCGAGCTCGACACGATGGCGGCCGACGAGGCGTGCGCCGCGCTCGACCTGGCGATCGCGATCACCTCGTTCGAGACCTTCGACCTGTACCGCGACGTCCTCGGGCGCAGCGACGAGCAGATCGCCGACCGCTGGCGGCGGGCGCTGCACCTCATCTGGACGGCCGGCCTCACCTGAGGCGCTCACCCGTCGACGCATCCCACTCCGCACCCGCGAGCTCGTCCTCGCCGTCGGGCGCATCGAGTGAGATCCCGCGGAGCGCCGTGAAGTACCACAGCACGATCGCCACGGCGAGCGCGAGCACACCGACACAGACCGCCAGGTACTCGACCGCGAACTCCACCGTGCGCAACGACTCGGCGCTGAGCGTGAAGGCGAGGCCGGTCGCCACGGCGGCCAACACCAGGACACCGAGCAGCGCCGTCGCCGATGGGCCGAGCGCCTCTTCGACCTCGCCCATCTCGACGTTGCCGGCGCCGCGCCACCGCAGCAACAGCGCCGCGGCCAGCGCGAACCACACGATGCACACCAGGTAGGCGCCGACGGTGTCGCTCGGCCGATGCCACCCGGTGGCGAGCACGCCGATCCCGAAGAAGACCGCGACCCCGATGGCCACCAGCGCCGCCAGCCACCGCGAGCTGTGGGGCGTGACCAGGACGAACCCCAGCGACAACGCCATGCCGATCGTGGCGTGACCGCTCGGGAAGCTGTTCTGCTCGAAGCCGGCGATGCCTTCCAGGGCCGGCCGGTCGAGGATGCGCAGCTTCAGCAGCTCGGTGGTGACCACCGACGCCGTGATCGCCGCACCGGCGACCACCGCCAGCCGCACCCGGCGCCGCGCGAGCGCGAGCACCACGATCGCAGCCGTCAGCAGGAACAGGCTGCTGCGCGTGACGCGGTGCAACAGCTCGTCGGTCCGTTTCGTGATCGTCGGATCGGCGACCCGTCGCCCGTCGAAGGCCACGTCGTCGAACCGCTGCCCCGGATACGTGCGCACGAAGAACACATAGACGACCACCAGGGCCACCGCAGCCACCGCCGCTGCGACGAGGAACGACGTCACACGCCGCGCAGGTTCCACCATTGCCCGGCGACCGTACCGCCCCACCGGCCGCGACCGCGGGTCCACCGATA
>CAYGLH010000164.1:0-8133 GCA_964350535.1 uncultured Ilumatobacteraceae bacterium | reverse complement strand
CTGTGGTGCGAGCTCGTGCAGCGCGGCTGCGACCCGGTGCGGCTGCGCCGCCAGGCGATGGTGACGCCAACGGTCGGACTCGGCGCCCACTCCGAGGGGGTGGCGAGGCGGTTGGCGCGGATCACCGCCGACGTCGGCCAGCAGGTCGCCGACCAGGCCAACGCCACGCGTTTCGCCCTCGGCGCCTGAACGCCCGCCTGCTCCGCCACACGCGCCGAGCCGCTCGAGTCGGCTCGGTCCGATCCGTGCGCCACACGCTCCCTACGATCGGCGCGCATGGACCTAGGGCTTGACGGAAAGCGCGTGATCGTCACCGGCGCGAGCAAGGGGATCGGTCGGGCGATCGCCCGCACGTTCCTGGAAGAGGGGGCGCAGGTGATGATCTGTGCCCGTGACGAGCAGGTGCTTGCCGCGACGGCCGCCGAGCTCGCCGAGGTCGGCGACGTCCACCACCGGCGCGCCGACATGGGCGACCGCGAGCAGGTGACCGGGTTCGTCGAGGACGCGGCGGCGACGCTCGGCGGTCTGGACATCGTCATCTCCAACGTGAGCGGCTTCGGGGGCGGCGACTTCGAGAAGTCGTTCCGGATCGACATCGACGCCGCCCAGTTGTTGATCCGTACCTCGCTCGGGCACATGGAGGATCACACCGACGCCAACATCGTGTGCATCGGGTCGCGCGCCGGCGGCGTCGGCATCCCCTGGATGCCCGCCTACGCGGCGGTCAAGGCGGCGACGGTCAGCATGGTCAAGTCGCTGGCGTTGGAGCTGGCGCGGCGCGGCATCCGGGCGAACACGGTGTCGCCGGGCGACGTGAAGTTCCCCGGCGGCAACTGGGAGCGGATCGAGACCGAGAACCCGAAGCTCTACGACGGGATCCTCCGCGAGAACCCGTTGCGGCGTTTCGGGCGTCCGGAGGAGATCGCCGACGTGGTCGCCTTCGTCGCCAGCCCGCGGTCCAGCTTCGTCACCGGGGCCAACATCTACGTCGACGGCGGGGCGTCGAAGCACCTCCAGCTCTGAGCGGTCCTCCCGGCCGAGGTGCCACACCCCTCGCGTAGTGTGCGTGCCGATGACGGTCGAACCCGCCGGCGCCGCGGAGCGCATCGAGGAGCTGCGCGCCCAGGTCGCCTACCACAACGAGCGCTACCACACGCTCGACGATCCCGAGATCAGCGACGGGGACTACGACGAGCTGGTGCGCGAGCTGCGCCGGCTCGAGTCCGATCACCCCGAGCTCGTCGACGAGTCCTCGCCGACCCAGCAGGTCGGCGGGGCGATCTCGGCCACGTTCGCCCCGGTCGAGCACTCGGTGCCGATGATGAGCCTCGACAACGCGATGGACGTGGGCGAGCTGCAGGCGTGGGCCGACCGGGTGGCGCGGGGTCTCGACGGCGAGGCCGTGCGCTACGTGTGCGAGCTGAAGTTCGACGGGTTGGCGATGAGCCTCCGGTACGAAGCGGGCGAGTTCGTCCGTGCCGCCACCCGCGGCGACGGGCGGATCGGCGAGGACGTCACGGCCAACGTCGCCACCATCGGCGACGTGCCGGCGCGCCTGACGTCCCCGCGGCCACCGTCCGTGGTCGAGGTGCGCGGCGAGGTCTACATGACCACCAGCAGCTTCGAGCGGTTGAACGCCCGCGCCCTCGAGGCCGGCGAGAAGGCGTTCGTCAACCCCCGCAACTCGGCCGCCGGGAGCCTGCGACAGAAGGATCCGGCGGTCACCGCCCGCCGCGAGCTGTCGTTCTTCGGCTACCAGCTCGGCGAGTTGGAGGGTGCGCCCGACCCACCGAGCCACCTCGACGCCCTGGCCTTCATCCGCACCATCGGCCTGCCCGTCGACGACCACGTCGCCACGTTCGACACGGTCGACGAGGTCGCCCGCCACTGCCTCTACTGGCAAGAGCACCGTCACGACCTCGACTACGAGATCGACGGTGTGGTCATCAAGGTCGATGCGGTCGCCCAGCGCGAGCGGCTCGGGTTCACGTCGCGAGCGCCCCGCTGGGCGATCGCCTACAAGTTCCCGCCCGAGGAGCGCACGACCGTGTTGCGCGACATCCAGGTGTCCGTGGGTCGCACGGGGCGGGCCACGCCGTTCGCCGTGCTCGAGCCGGTCTTCGTGGGCGGCTCCACCGTCGGCATGGCCACGCTCCACAACCAGGATCAGGTCGCCGCCAAGGACGTCCGACCCGGCGACACGGTCGTCGTGCGCAAGGCGGGCGACGTCATCCCCGAAGTCGTCGGGCCGGTGTTGTCGCTGCGACCGGCCGACAGCGAGCCGTGGTCGTTCCCGACGACGTGCCCGCGCTGCGGCAACCCGCTGGTGCGGCCCGAGGGCGAGGCCGACACCCGATGCGTCGCGCCCGATTGCCCGGCACAGCGCGACCAGAAGATCGCCTACTTCGCCTCGCGCGGCGCGATGGACATCGAGGGTCTCGGCGAGCAGATGGTCGTCAAGCTCACCGAAGCCGACCTGATCCACGACGCGAGCGACCTCTACTCGCTCACGCTCGAGCAGCTGGTCGCACTCGACCGTGTCGGCACCACCAGCGCGCAGAACCTCCTCGATGCCATCGCCGGCTCGCGCGACCGTCCCCTGCCGAAGCTGCTCACGGCGCTCGGGGTCCGACATCTCGGTCCCGCCGCGTCCCAGGCGCTCACCGCCGAGTTCCACACGCTCGACGCGATCATGGAGCGCACCACCGAGGAGCTGGCGGCGGTCGACGGTGTCGGCGAGGTCATCGCCGCCACGGTGGCCAACTGGTTCGAGCAGGATGCCAACCGGTCGTTCATCGAGCGCCTGCGTGCCGCCGGGGTCAACTTCGGCACCGAGCACGAGCCGTCGGGTCCAGAGATCGAGCAGACGCTGGCCGGCAAGGCCGTGGTCGTCACCGGCACGCTCGACGGCTACTCCCGCGACGACGCTGCGGCCGCCGTCGTCGCCCGGGGCGGCAAGAGCCCGGGCAGCGTCAGCTCCAAGACCTTCGCCCTCGTCGTCGGCGACGCCCCGGGCGCCAGCAAGCTCAAGAAAGCCGAGTCGGTTGGTGTGCCGGTGCTCGACGAGGCCGGCTTCGAACAGCTGCTCGCCACGGGCGAGCTCCCCGCCGGCTGACCGCTCAGATCACGTTGAACGACCAGCGGTAGCTGCGCGCGCTGTCCTCGCCCTCGTCGGCCTTCCAGTACGTGACCTTGGCCTCGTGCAGGCCCTCGCTGAACTCCTCGATCAGCGCACCCTCGGTGGGCTGGAAGGAGAGGATCCCGGTCCCCTGGTCGAAGATCGCCACGGGCGGGAGGTCGATCTGTTCGCCCGGTTCCACCTCGACCTGGCCGAGCAGCTCGGTCGGCAGTTCGATGCCGTCGATCTCGAGACGGGCCTCGTAGCCGAACACCAGGTCGACGACGACCCGCTCCTGCTGCAGCACCTGCACGGCGTTCTCGACCGGTGAGAGCGACTCGATCTCGGGCGGTCGGTCGATGCCGTCGTCGCCCGTGAAGGCGGTGGTCATGCCCCACACGATCAGCACGATGCCCGAGGCGATGACCAGGCTGGCGATCAGCAGGCCCTTGTCGATGCGACGGCGCGGTCGATCGGTCGCGCCTTGATCTGGGTCCGTCCCGGGGGTCCCCGGGGTCTCCACCAGGTCGTCCGCGGCCATCGTCTCCTCGGTCACGGGGTTCATCATGCCGGGAGGTCGGGCCGGCGCCCACTGCGCGAGGCGAGGCGATAGCGTCTCGCCGCAGTGGGAAACGACACATCAGCGCACACTGATGGGCAGTCGGGACTCCGAGGAACGTTGATCGGCGGCCGGTTCCAGGTGGTCGACATCGTGTCGGCGGGAGCCAACACGATGCTCGTCGACGCCGTCGATCAGCGCACCAGTCAGCCCGTCACCATCAAAGTCATCCGGCCCTCCGTCGCCGCCAGCCCAGCCTTCCGCCGCGAGTTCTCCCGGCGGATCGCCGTCGCGCGCTCGCTCTCCCATCCGAACATCGCCACCGTCGTCGGTGCCGGCGAGATGGAGCTGAACGGTCAGCCCACACTGTTCTGGGCGGTCGACTACCTCGGCGGCGGAAGCCTGCGCGACCTGTTCGACCGCGGGCGGTACCTGCAGCCGTCGCAGGTCCTCGTCGTCGGTCTCGAGGCCTGTCGTGCGCTGGATGCGGCGCACCAGCGCGGGATCGTGCACACCGAGATCACACCCTCGAAGCTGGTGTTCGGTGAGGATCGCCGCCTGAGGATCGTCGACTTCGGCATCGCCTCGCTGTTGGGCGAGGCGTCGTGGGCCGATCCGCCCACCGTGCCGACGCACGTGGCGCGGTACGCCTCGCCCGAGCAGGCGCTCGGCATGCAGGTCGACGCCAAGACCGACGTCTACGCGCTGTCGCTCTGTCTGATCGAGGCGGTGACGGGTTCGGTGCCGTTCGCCGCTGACTCCACGGTGTCGACCCTCGCCGCGCGGGTCGGCAAGCTGATGCCCGTCTCGGCCGACCTCGGCCCCCTCGCGTCGGTGCTCGAACGGGCCGGACGCCCTGAGGCCGCCGACCGCTTCACCGCTGCCGAGTTCGCCCGCGCCCTCGCCGGCGCGGCCAGCAAGTTGCCGCGCCCCGAGCCGGTTCCCGTGCTGCTGTCGACCGCTTTTGCCGCGTCGCAGATGCGCCGGCCGACCGACCCGACGGGACCGCTCCAGCGCCCCCCCGGCGACGATGACGAGCTTGCCGATGAAGAGCTTGCCGATGACGAGCTTGCCGACGAGCCCGCCGGTGAGCTCGACGGGGCCGCCACCGAGGCGCCCGCCGTCCCGGTGGCGGACGATGACGCGTCGGACGCCACGACCGCGGACGGCGGCGTCGGCGACGAACCCGGCGACGACGGTCGCGAGGCGATCGGCGCGGTGGCCGGCGATGCCGGCGAGTCGGTCGCCGCGGAGCCCGATGACGTGGCCGCCGATGCTGGTGCCGGGGCGGCTTCGGCCGGCGATGCCGGCGACGATGCCGGCGGGTCGGTCGCCACGGAGTCCGATGATGTGGCCGGCGATGCCGGCGACGATGAGGCCGAGCACGACCCTGCGGCTGCCGCCGCGCGTGCGGCTGCGGCCGGCGTTGCTGCGGCAGGGGTCGCGGCGACGGCCGCCGGGCACGGCGCCGGCGCGGAGGTGCCCGCAGCCCGACCGGGCGCGACCGAGGCGCCCACATCAGCCGATGGGGACGGCGGTGCGCCGTCGACAGCGCCGGGCGATGCATCGGCGGCGGACGCGCCCGACGCCACTGGGCCGCGCGGCGCCGAGGGCGTGGAGACCAGCGCAGCAGCGTCGAGCACCGCGGAGGTGGCCGACGAGCGCGGCGCCGACGTCGACGACTCAGACGCGGTCGAACCCGACGAGGTCGAGGCCGACGGTGCACCGGAGCCACTGATCGTGATGACCGACCTGGCCGACCCGCCGAGCGGAGCGGTGCAGGTGGCCGGCAGCACCCCTGCTGCCGAGACCGCAGCGGCACCTCCGGGCGCCCGTGGCCCGACGACCGACGTGATGCCTGCGGCGCTGGCACCCGACGTCACCACCGAGATGGGCGCCACCGACGCGTCGGCGGTCGCCCAGCCGTACGACGAGGAGCGTCCGACGCGCCGACTGGCGCCGATCATCCTGATCGCGCTCGTCGTGCTGATCGGGCTCGGCGGCGTCGTGTACGCCGGCTATCTGCTGCTGCGCACGAAGTCGTACGAGGTTCCCGATCTGGTCGGCGTCGAGGAAGCCGTGGCCCGGAACGAGGTCGCAGGCAACGGCTGGGACATCGTCACCGAGCGCGAGCGCAGCGATGAGCAGCCCGAGATCGGCGACATCATCCGCACCGACCCGGCGGCGGGGGTCATGCTCGACGAGGGTGAGACGATCCTCTTCGTCGTCAGCGACGGGCCCGAGCTCCGGACGCTGCCCGACTTCACCGGAGAGCCGGTGCAGGACGCCGTGGACGAGATCTACGACCTGGCGCTCGAGTCCGATGTGCTCGAGCCGCAGTACTCCGAGGACGTCCCGCCGGGCGATGTGATCTCGTGGTCGGTGCAGGACAACCCGGCGCTCGTCGCCGGCGCTCAGGTGTTGCCCGGCACGGTGATCGAGCTCGTGCCCTCGCAGGGCCCGGCACCGCGCGAGGTGCCGGATCTCGCCGGCCTCGACGTGGCGCAGGCCACGGCCCAGCTCGACGAGATCCAGCTGGCGACCGTGCAGGGCGAGGACGTGTTCAGCGACGACGTCGCGGTCGGCATCATCGTGCAGCAGAACCCGACGGCGGGCTCGATGGTCGAACGCGGGAGCGAGGTGACCGTCCAGGTCTCGAAGGGCCCCGACGTCGTGTCGTTGCCCGACCTCGACGGGATGACATGTGTCGAAGCAGACGCCGCGCTGGTCGGCGCCGGGTTCGTCGTCGGCGACGTGCTGGGCACCACCCAGGGCGCGTTCGTGTCCCTGTCGATCGACGGGCAATCGGCCGACCCGGGCGAGGTCTTCCGCCGGGGAACCGCGGTCGACCTCATCTGCCTCTGAGCGCCCGGTCGCGGTCGACGCGCAGGGGCGAGTGGGATCGTCGGCGACGCATCGCGCTGGCTACGGTCGTGCGCACCACGGGCGCCGGTCCGGCGCCTCGACGAAAGGACGCTTCTCAATGACGAGCCTCGACGGACGTGTCGCCATCATCACCGGAGCCGGTCGCGGCCTCGGCCGGGAGCACGCACTGCTGTTCGCGCAGGAGGGCGCCAAGGTGGTCGTCAACGACCTCGGCGGAGCCAACGACGGCGAGGGCGAAGACGTCACCCCCGCACAGGAAGTGGCCGCGGAGATCCGCTCGCAGGGCGGTGAGGCGATCGCCAACGGCGACAACGTCGCCGACTGGGAGGGCGCCCAACGGTTGATCAACTCGGCGATCTCCGAGTTCGGCGACCTCGACATCCTCGTCAACAACGCCGGGATCCTGCGCGACCGCGTGCTCGTCAACATGACCGAGGAGGAGTGGGACGCCGTCATCACGGTGCACCTCAAGGGTCACTTCGCCCCCAGCCGCTGGGCCGCCGCCTACTGGCGTGAGGAGCACAAGGCCGGTCGCAGCAAGCGCCGCAACATGGTGCACACCTCCAGCACCTCCGGGCTGTTCTCCAACCCGGGTCAGTCCAACTACGGCGCGGCCAAGTCGGGCATCGCCACCTTCAGCCAGATCGCCGCGAAGGAGCTGTCGCGCTACGACGTCGTCAGCAACTGCATCGCCCCCGGGGCTCGCACTCGTCTCACCCTGGCGACGCCGGGTCTCGACCAGATCATGTCGCCGAAGGAGGGTGCGTTCGACGAGTGGGACCCGGCCAACGTGTCGCCGCTGGTCGCCTTCCTCAGCACGGCGGGGTGTCCCTTCACCGGGGAGACGTTCATGGTGCAGGGCGGGGTCGTCAAGCGGGTCCGCAGCTGGGAGATGGGCCAGACCGTCGAGCAGAACGAGAAGTGGAGCGTCGACGCGCTCGGCGACGCGCTGCACTCGCTCGTCGACGAGATGGCCGCCGATCAGCCGAAGCGCTGAACCGGCAGGCGCTCAGTCGGTGATCGCCAGGATCTCGGCGGCCACCTGTTCGGTGGCGTCGTTGTCGGGGATCGCCGTCTGCATCGCCATCAGCTTCATCATGTCGCCGTTGACGACGATCTTGCCCGAGAGGAATGCCTGCATCACGGCCGCCTGATCCTGGTCGACGAACAGTGCCTTGGCGGTGTCGTAGTCGGTGGTGATCGTCGCGTCCGGGTCGTCGAGCTCGCCGAGGTCCATCACGAAGGCGCCTGACGAGGTGTCGATGAAGCTCTTGATCTCCTCGGTGTCGAACGGTGCGTCGGTGATCACCTGATTGATCTTGATCACGGCCGTGACCTCGGGGACCAGGTGGGCGTACTTCTCTCGGATCGCCCGCACTTCCTCGATCCACGCCGCTGACAGGAACGGTTCGCTCATGGTCAGCGGACCCTACCCGCCCCCACCCCCTCCCCGCTTGCGGGTCAGATGGTGGGCGTGCCGCCCCGGATCGGTCCCGCAAACGGGGGTGCGTTGGTTTGTGGGTCGGATGGGGGGCGTGTGGCCCGGTATGGGTCCCGAAAAGGGGGGTGT
>CAYGLH010000163.1:6226-8141 GCA_964350535.1 uncultured Ilumatobacteraceae bacterium | reverse complement strand
CGGATCACCTTCTCGAACACGAGCTCGGGCCGGTCGAGTCCGGCGAGGTCCCACGAGGTCACCGGCGCCCGCTCGGTGTCTACTGCGATGGCGTCGAACTTGCGTCCCGGCTCGATCAGGCCGGCCGGGAGCCCGAGCACGTTCGCGCCCCCGAGCGTTGCCATCCAGAACGCGGTGGTGACGTCGATCCGCGAGTCGGCCACGCCGCGCTCGGCGCTGGGCAGGCGGACGTCGACGCCGGCCTCCAGCACGCGCGACATCGTCACCGCATGGCCGCACTGGGCGAGCATGCCGGGATCAGCGCCGCCGGCCACATCGCTGCCGAGTCCGATGCCGACACCTCGCGCGAGCAACCGCCGCACCGGGAGCACGCCGTCGGCGAAGTAGGCGTTCGAGAGCGGACAGTGGCCGATCCCGGTCCGCCGCGCCACGAGCAGATCGGCGTCGCTGTCCGTGACGTGGTTGGCGTGGGCGACGACCGATCCGGGCCGCAGCAGCCCGAACGCGTCGAGCGCCGTGGTGTCGGTGCACCCGAACCGTTCCAGGGAATAGCCGTGCGCCCAGTCCGACTCCGAACAGTGTGTCTGGACGGCGACGTCCGTCGTCTCGGCGAGCTCGCCGAGACCGGCGAGCATCTCGTCGGTGCACGAGGGCGTGAACCGCGGGGTGACCATCGGTCGCACCAGCCCGCGTCCGCCGTCCATGTCGCGGATCTCGTCGATCGCGCGCGCGCTCTCCTCGATGCCCGCGGCGGCGGACCGATCGCGGTACCACTCCGGCGTCGCCTCGGGATGGTCCATCGCCACCCGCCCGACGTAGGCGCGCTGTCCGCGGTCGATGCACACGCCCGCCAGCGCGCTGGTCGCGGTGCGGTCGTTCGTTCCGAAGTACACCGCGGTCGTGGTGCCGTGCGCCAGGAGTGACGACACCAGCGCCGGCCACACGGCGCCGCAGACGGTGGGGTCGGCGTAGCGCTCCTCGAGCGGAAAGGTGTAGGTGTCGAGCCACTCCTCGAGCGGCAAGTCGAGGCAGGTGCCGAGCTGTGGCCATTGCGGGGCGTGCACGTGCAGGTCGATCAGCCCGGGCATCAACACGGTGGCGCTGCCGAGCTCGATGATCTCGCCGGCGATGCCGATCAGACGACCGCCCGCCTCGGACGACCGCGGCTCCACCGCGGTGATCGTGCCGTCGAGGTCGACGGCGACGACGACGTCGCGCAGGTGCTCGAACCGGTCCGCGGCCGGCGCCTGCATCACATCGCCGACGACGGCGAGCACCGCCGAGTTCTCGACCGTCATCCGTCCCACTACGCCACGCGCCGGTCGAACGGGATGCCGAGCGCGGATGGCGTCCGGCTGTTGCGCCCGCGGATCACGAGTGCCACGAGGGTCACGGCGTACGGGAGGGCGAGGAACACTTCGTAGGGGATGCCGGTGTTCGTGCCCTGGATGCGCAGCTGCACGGCATCGCAGAGTCCGAACAGGAAGGCGCCGAGCACGCACGGCAGCGGTCGCCAGCCGGCGAACACGACTAGCGCCAGCGCCACCCAGCCGCGCCCCGCCGTGACGTTCTGGATGAACAGGCCGAGCGGTCCGCACACCAGCACGGCGCCGCCGAGCGCGGCCAGTGCCGAGCCGACGATCGTCGCCAGGTACCGGGTGCGCTGCACGTCGTAGCCGAGGGCGTCGGCGGCCACCGGCGACTCGCCGGCCGCCGAGATGACCAGTCCTGCGAGCGTCTTGCGCATCACCAGGATCAGCACTCCGAGGACGGCCAGCGTCAAGATCACCAGCGGTGTCATGTCGATGCGGTCGATCCGCGGCGGGTTCTGGCCGATCGAGAACGTGCGTTGGTAGATGTAGCTCGTCGCCGAGATGGCGAGGATCGTGAAGGCGAGTCCCGTGACGATCTGGTT
>CAYGLH010000163.1:0-6216 GCA_964350535.1 uncultured Ilumatobacteraceae bacterium | reverse complement strand
TCGCCCCGCAGATCGCACCGACGGCGAAACCGGCGAGCAGCCCGAGCCACGGCGACCCGACGTAGTGCGTGACCAGATAGCCGGCGAGGGCGCCGCTGATCATCATCCCCTCGAGCCCGAGGTTGAGCACACCGGCGCGCTCGGAGACCATCGCGCCGAGCGCCGCGAGGGCGACGGGCAGGGCGAGTCGCAACCCTGCGCTGAGTGTGGCGACCGACAGGACGACGTCCATCAGCTGCGGTCCTCGCGCAGGAACTTGTTGGCCACGGCGTCGCCGACCACCACGAAGATGATCAGGAGCGCCTGGATCACGCCGACCAGCGATGACGGGAGGTCGTGGCTGCGCTCCGCTGCGTCGAAGCCGATGTTGAGTCCGGAGATGCCGAGCGCGGCGAGCAGGACGCCGACCGGGTGCAGCCGGCCGAGCAACGCGACGATGATCGCCGTGAATCCGTAGTCCACGCTGAACTCGGCGTTGATCCGGTTGGTGACACCGGCGACCTGGATGTAGCCGGCGATGCCCGACAGGAACCCGACGATGCCGAGCACCGCGAACAGCATCTTGCCGGTGGCCACCTCGTTGGCCCGGAGCGCGATCGGGTTGTGCCCGATCACGTCGACCCGGTAGCCGAAGCGGGTGCGGCTCATCACGACCGCGGCGACCGGCACCAACAGCACGGCGATGAGGAACCCGAGATGGGTGTTGAGGACCGGGACGGTCGGCAGGGCGGCGTTGCCGATCACCCGGCTGGCCGGCACGAACGAGTCCGGGTCCTTGATGCCGACCCGGATCAACCACTGCATGATGGCGATGGCGATGTAGGTCAGCAGCAAGCTCGAGATCACCACGCTCGTGTTGAAGCGGTTGCTCAGCTCGGCGCAGATGCCGCTCCACACCATCCCGGTCACACCGGCGATCAGCAGGCAACAGGGGATGAGGACGATGCCGGGAAGGTCGCGCACGCCGCCGGCGGTGGCGAACGCGGTGGCCACCACGGCCCCGAGCACGTACTGGCCCTCGGCGCCGATCGTGAACAGCCGGGCGCGGTACGAGATCGCCAACCCGAGGCCCATCAGGAGCAACGGCGTGGCCGATGTCGCCGTGTTCTGCAGGCCGCGGTTGTCGGTGAACACGCCGCGCCAGGCGTCGGCGTAGACCGCGAACGGATTCTCGCCCTCGCGGGCGATGAGGATCGCGCCGATCAGCAGCGCGCCGAGCACGGCGACGAGGGGGACGCCGACCACGACCATCAGCCAGCGCGCCCGATCGCGCCCCGGCGTCTCGACGACCTCCGGCTCGTGCGGGTCGAGCTCGACGACGAGTGTGCTCATCGCTCGTCGTCCCCTGCGACGGCTTCGTCGATCGCGATCTCAGCGGCCAGCTCCTCGGCCACCGTCTCCTCGGCGACGTGGTACTGCTCGCTGGCCGCCTCGACGCCGCCGCCCATCGCGAGGCCGATCGCCGAGCGGTCGAACGGTGGTTCGAACGTCCCCGTGATCTCGCCGCGCGACACGACGATGACCCGGTGCGACACCGCCAGCACCTCTTCCAGCTCTGCTCCCATCCAGACGACCGCGGCACCGTCGTCGGCCGCCTCGAGCACGCGCTCGGCGACGGTTCGGGCGGCACCCGGATCGAGCCCCCGGGTGGGATGACACGTGATGACGGCGTCGGGGGCCGTGTCGAGCTCGCGGGCCAACACCAACTTCTGGGCGTTCCCGCCCGAGAGGCTGCGCACCGGTGCGGCCGCGCCGGCCGTGCGGACATCCCATCTGGCGAGCCGGTCGCCGACCGCCTGCTGTCGGGAGCGGCCGCGCTTGCGCCACCAGCTCCCGCGCCCGAGCTCGATGTTGTCGGCGAGCGTCATCGGGCGTACCAGGGCTTCGCGGTATCGGTCGGACGGGATGTAGGCGATGCGCCGCTTGATCCGCTCGCGTGGCGCGCCGTGCGGGATCGGCTCGCCGTCGAGGGTGACCGTTCCCTCGTCCGGCGACTCGATGCCGGCGAGCAGGGCTTCCAACTCGCTCTGACCGTTGCCGTCCACGCCGGCGACGCCGAGCACCTCGCCGGCGGCGACGGTGAACGACACGTCGCGCAGCGGGCCCCAGCTCACGCCGTCGACGTTGATGCGGACCTGCGGCGGGTGGCCGTCGGCGGTGCGAGGAGCGCGGTGTGGCGCATCGCCGACCTCCCGGCCGACCATCGCGTCGGCCAGTGTCGCGGCCGTGTGCGCCGCGACGGCGTCGTCTGCCACGACGACCTCACCGTCGCGCAGGACGGTCACGCGGTCGCACCCCTCGACCACTTCGCTCAGTCGGTGGGTGATGATCACGACGGCCCGCCCCTCGTCGGCGAGACGGCGACACACCTGGAGGAGCGCGGTCGCCTCGGCGCCGGTGAGGACGGCGGTCGGTTCGTCGAGCAACAGCACCTCGGCGTCGGCGTCCAGGGCCCGCAGGATCTCGAGCCGCTGCTGCTCACCGACGGACAACGCCGAGACGGGCACGCCGTCGCGCACCTCCAGTCCGAAGCGGTCGACCAGGTCGGTGAGGCGGGCGCGGGCAACGCGCGTCGGTGGCAGCACCATGCCGTCCGGGCGTGCCAGGACCAGGTTCTCCGACGCGGTCAGCGTCGGGACGAGTGTGAAGTGCTGCTGCACCAGCGCGATCCCCAGCCCCCGGGCGGCGCGCGCATCGAGCCGTTCCGTCGGCTCGCCGTCGACGGCGATCGTCCCGGTATCGGGATGTTCCAGCCCGGCGAGGATCTTCACGAGTGTGGTCTTGCCCGCGCCGTTCTCGCCGAGCAGGGCGTGGATCTCGCCGCGGCGCAGCACGAGGTCGACCGCGTGCAACGCGGCGACCCGGCCGAAGCGCTTGGACGCGTCGGAGACGCGGACGGCCTCGACCGCCCGCGCCTCCGTCGTGGTGTTCATGGTCGGCGTGACGGACCCGTGTCAGCTCTGGTCGTCGTACGGGACCGTGAAGGACCCGTCCACGATGGACGCCAGCGCCGCTTCGTAGGCAGCCATGCCCTCGGCGCTGATCTCCGCCTCCCACGTGGGGCTGATGACCACGGTCATCCCGCCGTCCTTGAGCAGCACCTCGTAGTACTGTGCCTCATTGCTGCCGGCCACGACGTCGGCGACCATCAGCTCGAAGACCTCCTCGAGGTTCCAGGTGAACGAGGCGAGCACGGAGTCGCCGAGCCCGCTCATGTCGCCGACGTAGCCCATCGACACGCCGCCGGTCTCGTTGGCGGCCTCGATCTGGCCGAACGTCGGACCCTGGCCGCAGCCGATGAACATCGTCGCGCCGCCATCGGCCTGCGCCAGCGCGGCCTCCTTGGCGAGCTGCACGTCGTACCAGTCGCCAACGGCGACGAACGTGCCCTCGGTGTCGGGGTCGATCGTCTGGGCCCCGGCGAGGAAGGCGTTCTTCATCGCCCGGCACACGGGGATGTCGAAGCCGCCTGCTCCGGCGACGTCACCGTCGACGACGTCGGCAGCGAGGATCCCCTCGAGGTAGGCGGGTTCCCAGAACGGCTGTGAGTAGTCGCCGACGTTGCCCTCGACGTCGCCGAACCCGCCGGCGTAGACGAAGATCGTGTCGGGGTAGTCCGCGGCGACCGCCTTGACGTCGTCGCCGTAGTTGAACGAGTGGGCGATGATCGGGTTGAAACCGTCGTCGGCCAGCGCCCGCAGGGCGTTCTGGGCATCGGCGCCCGGCGGAACGTTCTCCTGCAGCGAGACATCGCTCACGACGCCGCGCTCGAGCAGCGAGTTGGCGCCGTCGTAGGCGAACTCGCCCCAGGAACCGTCCTGCCACTCGGCGCTGTACACGACGGCGAGCTTGGGCGCATCCCCGTCGGCGGCGTCGCCGTCGCTCTCGGCCGGGGCCTCGGCGTCGGTCGACTCGCTCTCGGCGGCGTCGGTCTCGGCGGGCGCTTCCGTGTCGGCGGACTCCGTGTCGGCGGACTCGGTGTCGGCGGGTTCGGTGTCGGCGCTGTCGTCGTCATCGTCGCTACCGCACGCCGCGGCCACGAGGCCCAGGCTCAGCGCGGCCGCGGCGAGGCGGACGGGGACTCGACGGGTTCGTGGGTGATTCGTCATGGTTATCGACATCGTCGGAGAAAGCTAGGGAGACAGCGTTTCCGCTCTGTTTCCTGGCGGTGAATGTGGTGGTGGTGAACCGGCGGTGAACGGGGGGCGCCGTCGCGGGTCGGGGCTCAACGGGCCGTGGGCCGTCCCGGGTCGGGGGAATGGCCGGTGTCGGCCGCGGTCGGACGGGCGTGGACGAGCAGCAGCTCGAGCGTCTCGGCCCCTCGGACCGACCAGCGATGGGGGAGCGTCGCGTCGTGCCAGAGCACGTCGCCGGCGTCGAGCTCGAGGCGCTGACCGTCGCCCAGTTCGACCATCAGCCCGCCCCGGACCACGTAGAGGAGGTCCTCGCCGTCGTGGTCGAACCAGTCGCCGAGGTCGTCGCCGGGGTCGGCGACGTAGGTGTGCGCCTCGATCAGTCGCCCCGGCGCACCGGCCACGACGCGCGCCAGCGCCGACCCGGCGTCGTCACTCACCGGACCTTCGGCCCCCTCGCCACGACGCGTCAGCGTCACGCTGGTGCGCTCCTCGGGAAGGAACTCGCGCGGGCTCACGCCGAGCGCGTTGGCGATCTTGTAGAGGGTCGTCAGCGACGGCATCGCGCGGGAGTTCTCCAGGTTGCTGAGGAACGGTTGCGACATGCCGGCCCGGGCGGCGAGCTCGCGCATCGTCAGCCCTGCGGCGAGCCGACGCGCCCGCACGGCGGCGGCGATGGTGACGCTCAGCGCATCGTCGCCGTCGCTGCTCACGTGGACGCGCGGTGCACGGGCGTCGCCTCCGACGGGCGCAGCAGCCGCGGTCCCATCAGCTTGGCGAGGAGGTGGTCGCCGGAGGTGACGGGCTCGTAGCGGGCCGGCTGGTCGGCGCTGCAGCAGGTCGGCAGGCACTCGATCACCGAGTCCCAGTTCGGCTGCTGGAACCACGCGATCGAGCGCCGGCGAACGGGACTGTCGCCGTCGCCCGGCGGCGGGACGACGCGATGCAGCGTCGAGCGCCAGCGGTCGTTGGTCCACTCGGCGAGCAGATCGCCGAGGTTGACGAGGAACCCGTCCTCGGGCGGCAGCACGTCCAGCCACCGCCCGGCGTCGTCGCGGATCTGGAGGCCGGGGACGCGATCGGCCAGCAGCACCGTGATGCTGCCGTAGTCCGTGTGCGCGCCCATCCGCATCTGCCCGGGCTCGACCGGCGCGGCACCGGCCCGTCGCTGGTAGTTGTTGGCGCGCATCACGCTCGGCGTGCGGTCGAGGAACGGCCGGAAGTAGCCGTCGGGGAGGCCGAGCGCGAGCGCCGCGGCGTCCATGATGTCGGCGCCGACCCGCTCGGCGGCGTCCCAGTAGGTGAGCCAGACGTCGCGCATCGCCGACGGCGCAGCCGGCCAGACGTTCTCGGCGAAGTAGCGATCGCGGTCCTCGGCGAAGTACGGATCGGCGAGGTCGTCGTCGGTCAGGTCGCGGCCGATGTTGAACGCCTCGAAGAGGTCGTTCGGGAGGTCGCGCTCTCCCAGCGAGTAGGCGAGCGCCTCCGATCCCTCCGGGGCGTAGCCGCGGTTCTTCGCCTTGTCGTCCAGGTAGCAGGCCATCTTGTCGCCGACCGGCTGGTCGAAGAAGGCGGTCGTCACCGCCATCATCTCGGCGATCAGGTCGGGGTCGACGCCGTGACCGGTGACGGCGAAGAACCCGGACTGGCGGCCGGCGGCATCGAACTGCTCGGCGACGCGACGGCGGTCGGCGTCGTCACCCTCGCGGAACGGACGGAGGTCGATCGGCGCGACGTGCATGGCCGCGGACGATACTGCTGCCGAAATCGGCGGTGCCGTGGATCTCGGTGCTGGAACGGACTGTTCACAATGCTGATACATGGCAGATATCGCCACGGTGAGTCCGGGTCCTAGCATCGAACGAGGTGATCTCTCCCGGCGACCGCACCGCACGCGTGGACAACGAGACCGCCGCGCTCGCCCACGCGTGGCACGCCGTGCTGACCACCGACGAGGTCGGCGACGAGCCGGTGCGCGTGGTGCTCCTCGGACAGCCGTGGGTGGTGGTGCGTCTCGGCGGCGAGCTCGTCGCATTCGTCGATCGTTGCCCGCACCGGCTCGCCCCGCTCAGCATCGGCACCG
>CAYGLH010000162.1:0-8203 GCA_964350535.1 uncultured Ilumatobacteraceae bacterium | reverse complement strand
CTCGGCTTGATCGGGTCGTCGTCCGCGGCGAGGAGCGCCGCGTCGTACTCGACACCGCGCTGCTCGACCTCGCGCAGCTCGGCGATCCAGTCGCGGTGGTCGCGTCGGTCGCCGGTGTGATCGGCCACGCCGGCGAGAACCGTTGCGATGTCGCCGGAGACGGTGTGCACCTCGACGTGGTCGGCGCGCTGCTCCTCGCTGTCGATCACGTGCGCCACCGTCGCGTCCCCGAACGTGCCGAAGCCGAGCCGGAAGTCGAGCGGCGTGCCCAGCACCACGACGAGGTCGGCGCGCTGCTTGAGCAGCCCCCGGGTGCGGAGGAACGCCAGTTCGTGGTCGGCGGGCAGCATCCCCCGCCCCATCCCGTTGAAGAAGCACGGCACGCCGAGCGACGTCGCAGCTGCCAGCAACGCCTCCTCGGCGCGATCCCAATAGGCGTCGGAGCCGACCAGGAACGCGGGCCGTTCGGCATCCGCGATCATCTCGGCGAGCCGGACGACCGCGTCGGGGTCGGGCGCACCGCGCGGCGGCAGGCCGGCGTCGGGCACCTCACCCGCCGACGGACCGAACACGTCGAGCGGGAAGTCGACCATCACCGGCCCGCGGTGCGGCGTCGCGGACAGCGCAACGGCGTCGTGGACGATCCGCCCCGCTTCCGTCGGATCGAACACCGTCGTCGCCGACTTCGTGATCGAGTCGTAGATCGGGAGGTGATCCATCTCCTGCAGCGATCCGGCTCCCCACCGACCCTGCGGCGCCCGACCGCCCAGCACGACGACCGGCGATCCGTTGAACCACGCAGACGTGGTCGCCGACACGCCGTTGGTCAAGCCGGGACCGGCGGTGAGCGCTGCGAGCCCGGGCCGGCGCGTCAACTTCGCATAGGCCTCGGCGGCGAAGGCCGCCGACGACTCGTGCCGGACGTCGACCACCGCCATGCCCTGGTTGCGCGCTGCGTCGTACAGCGGCCAGATGTGTCCACCGTTCAGCGTGAACATCGTGTCGATCCCGAAGCCGCGCAGCGCGGCGACGGCCTGCTCCCCGGCGTGACCCTCGATCAATCCCATGTCATAGGACCGTAATGTCCGAATACGATACGACGACGATGGAGGAGGTCGCGGTCCCGCCTCAGCGGCGCGAGCACCAGCTGTTCTGGTGGAAGGAAGCGGTCATCGTCGTCGCCTTCTACGCCGTCTACTCCTGGACGCGCAACCTCTTCGGCTCGAACAAGATCGCCAGCACCGGCGTGCCGCAGCAGGCGTTCACCAACGCCGAGCGCGTGATCCGCTGGGAGCAGTCGATCGGCATGTACCACGAGCAGACGGTGCAGTCGTGGTTCCTCTCCTACGACTGGTTCATCCAGATCTGGAACACCTTCTACGGCACCGCCCACTTCGTCGTCACGCTCGGCGTGTTCATCCTGCTCTTCGTCAAGCGCAAGGACGTGTTCGCCGGCTGGCGCAACACCCTCGCGGTGATGACCGGGCTGGCGATCATCGGGTTCGCCTACTTCCCGCTGATGCCGCCGCGGTTGCTCGACCAGCCGTGTCCCTACGAGCAGACCGACGGGTCGGTGCTCGGCTACGGAGGCGACTGCATCTGGAGCCCACTGCGCGGCGCCGACGGGACGTTCGGGTTCGTCGACACGCTCAAGGAGTACGGCGGCCCGTGGTCGTTCGACTCCGAGGCGATGGCGTCGATCTCCAACCAGTACGCGGCGATGCCGAGCCTCCACATCGGCTGGGCCACCTGGTGTGCGATCGCGCTCTGGCCGCTGCTGACGCGATGGTGGACGAGGGCGTTGGTGCTGCTCTACCCCGCCGTCACGCTGTTCACCATCGTCGTCACCGCCAACCACTACTGGATCGACGGCGTGGGTGGGCTGATCGTGTTCGGGCTCGGCGCGGCGATCGGCTGGGGCGTGCACAACTGGAACCAGCGGCGCCTCGACCGCAAGTTCGAGCCGCCTCCACCGGTGAACGACGACACGGGTCGCACCCTCGACACCGAAACGGTCGTATCCTGATCCCACGATGAGTCAGATGCGTCTGAACCCTCTGAACGGGCGGTGGGTGACGATCGTCGCCGAGCGGTCGGAACGGCCGAGCGACTTCGCACCCCGCAAGGATCAGATCGAGAGCGGACCCAGTCGTCCGTGTCCGTTCTGTCCCGGCAACGAGGAAGCCACGCCGCCGACGCTCGAAACCGTCGAGTCCGACGGGTCGTGGTCGATGCGGGTCATGCCCAACCGCTATCCGGCGTTCGCCGGCGACGACCCCTTCGCCGTGCACAACCTCGGCCCGGTCCACGTGATGGCCGAGGCCAGCGGCATCCACGAGGTGTTCGTGTTCACGCCCCAGCACGAGGGGTCGATGCGCGACCTCGACGACGAGCACGCGATCCAGACGATGCAGACGCTCAAGCGGCGATTCACCGAACACGCCGCGATCCCGCAGGTGCGCTACACCCAGGCGATCGTGAACCACGGCCGCGAGGCGGGGGCCTCCCTCGCCCACCCGCACGGCCAGATCCTCGGGCTGCCCTTCGTGCCCGGGGAGATCCTCGAGGAGGAGAAGGCGTTCGCCCGCTTTGCCGGCGGCTGCGTGCTGTGCACCACGATCGAAGCCGAACTGGCCGCCGACCATCGCGTCGTGTTCGCCAACGACGATGTCGCGGTGATCACGCCCTACTGGAGCGGTACGCCGTACGAATTGCTGATCATCCCGACCGCGCACGAGCCCCACCTCCAGGACGCCACCGACGACAGCCTCGCCGCGGTCGGCATCGCGATGCGCGACGCCCTGGCCCACCTCGGGGCGCTGCTCGGCGATGTGGCGTACAACATCGGCTTCCACACCGCGCCGCACCAACACACCGGGCAGTACCACTGGCACGTCCACGTGTGGCCCAACCTCGTCACCCAGGCCGGCTTCGAGCGCGGCACCGGCGTGATGATCAACGTCGTGCCACCCGAGCAAGCCTGCTCGCTCCTGCGCGACGTCGGCGCCCCCGTCTGACCGCCGGCGCGTCCGGAGGGTTCCCAGGTCCCCGTGGCGGGACGTGCCACGGCTACGTTCGGCCCGATGACAGGTCGACTCCAAGACAAGGTGGCAGTCATCGTCGGCGGTGGAACGGGCTTCGGGCTTGCCTGCGTGCGACGCTTCGCTGAGGAAGGAGCACGAGTGGTGGTCGCCGGTCGGCGGGCTGATGTCGCCGAGCGAGTCGCTGCTGAACACGGCGGCACAGCGGCGACCTGCGACGTCACCGACGACGAGAGCGTGCAGTCCCTCGTCGCCAGCACGATCACGCTGCACGGTCGGATCGATGTGGCGATCAGCTTCGCCGGCTACCAGCAGAGCGTCCCCTTGCGCGACCTCACGCCCGAGGTGCTCGGTCCGATGGTCGACGTCCAGTTCGTGGGCGCGCTGTACTTCATGCGTCACATGGGCAACGCGATGGCCGACGGCGGTGGCGGCTCGTTGATCAACGTCTCCTCGACGACCGCCCACAACCCCGTCGCCGGACACATCGCCTACGCAGCAGCGAAGGCCGGGATCGAGTACGCCACCCGCGTCGCCGCGCTGGAGTACGGGCCCGACCAGGTGCGCGTCAACTGCATCGCGCCGCACCTCATCGAGACCGAGATGACGAAGGAGATCTTCGCGATGAAGCTCCCGATCGAGGCGATGCGCCGGCAGACGCCGCTCGGCCGGATGGGAACGCCCGAGGACATCGCCAACTGCGCCCTGTGGCTGGCGAGTGACGAGGCGAACTACGTGAGCGGCCAGGTGGTCGTCGTCGACGGTGCCAACACCACGCAGAAGCTGCCGGCCGCGGCGGACTACGAGATGCTCGCCGCCACGGAGCCCCACCTCCTCGAATAGACCTTTCCCCTCGAAGAGGCGAGGCGCGGCGCCACTAGCGTGCTGCCGTGCGCGTGCTGATGCTCAGCTGGGAGTTCCCACCCGACACCTCCGGCGGCATCGCGGCGCACGTGTCGGGGCTCAGCAACGCACTCGTCGACGCCGGCCACGATGTGGTCGTCCTCACGATCGAGGAGCGGCACCGCCTCCCGACGCACGAGACCGACGACAACGGGCTCGTGGTGCTGCGCGCCTGGGTCGGAGGGCTTCCATGGCTGCCGCCGAGCGAGCCGATCGCCCGCACGGCGTCTGCCAACCACGCCCTCGTCGCGCTCAGTGCGCAACTGCGCGACACGTTGGGCGGCTGGGAGCCCGACATCGTCCACGGGCACGACTGGCGGGTGGGCTGGGCCGCCGACACGCTCGCGACGATCCACGACGTGCCGTTCGTGCTGACCATGCACGGCACCGAGCGGATCCGCCACGGCGGCAACCTCCCGCAGGGCGCGCCGAGCGACATCAACTCGATCGAGTGGTGGCTCGCCTTCCGCGCCGACCGGCTGATCGCATCGACGCGGTTCATGGTCGAGCAACTCGTGACGAGCTTCGAGCTGCCCCACGAGCGCGTCGTGCGCGTGCCGAACGGGATCGACCCCACGATGTGGCACGCCCGGCCACCCGGCGACAGCGGACGCGAGCCGTTCGTGCTCACGTGGGGTCGCGTGCAGTACGAGAAGGGGTTCCAGGTCCTCGCCCGGTCGATGCACCAGCTCCGCTCCCGGGTGCCGGGCATCTCGTGCACGATCGCCGGACGCGGCAGTTACCTGCCCGAGTTGCAGACCCAGATCGACGTCGAGGGCGTCAGCGACATCGTCGACCTGCCCGGTTTCGTGTCCGACGACGAGCTGCACGTCCTGCTCGCCCGCGCCGGCTGCGTGGTGATCCCGTCGCTGTACGAACCGTTCGGGCTGGTCGCGTTGGAAGCCCTTGCCGCCGGGGCGCCGCTCGTGGTGGCGCACACCGGTGGACTCGCCGAGATGGTCGACGGGACCAACGCCGCCCTCACCTTCGAGCCGGGAAACCCCGACGAGCTCGCCGACCAGATCGAGTCGGTGCTGGTCGACCACGACCTCGCCTCAGAGCTCACCGAGCGCGCCGAACAGGTCGTCACGCGGCGCTACGCGTGGCCCGCGATCGCCGCCTCGACGGTGGACGTGTACGACGACGTGATGAGCTCGAGTTGACCGAGACGCAGTCCCCCGACAGCGACGGCGCCGAATCCGACGGACGGCGTACACCCAGCACCGTCGAGCTCATCGTGGCGTTCGGTGGGCTGATGGCCACCCTCGCCGCGGGCTACGGCGTCCTGTTCACGATCGTCGACGACTACCGCGACGAGTACGGCATCTCCGAGACCCAGATCGGACTCGTCATCGGGATCGGGTTCATCGCCGGCTTCCTCGCCCAGCTGACGATCGCCCCGCTCGCCGATCGCGGTCACGCCCGACGCATCGTGATCATCGGGGTGCTCATCAACGTCGCGGGCCTGTTGCTGATGGCCGTCGGGACGAGCCTCACCCCGATCGTCATCGGACGCTTCATCTCGGGCGTCGGCATCGGCGCCGCCGGGCCCGCAGTGCGACGCATCGTGATCGTCGCCGATCCCTCCAACCTGGGGCAGAACCTCGGTCGCCTCCTGGCCGCGGACGTGTTCGGGTTCGCCATGGGGCCGGCGGTGTCGGCGATCCTCGTCGGTCCGTTCGGCATCCCGGCGCCGTTCATCGCGGTGGCCGCGTGCTCCGTCGTCCTGCTCCCGTTCGTCGCCCGCGTCGCCGTGCGCGAGTCCGTGGCCGGCGCCGGCCCGCGGTTGGCGGTCGACCTCCTACGGATCCGTCCGTTCGCCGGTGCAGTGATGATGGGCGCTGTCGTCTTCGTGATGATCGGCGCCTTCGACGCGCTCTGGGCGGTGGTGCACGAGGACATCGGGACGTCCGAGTGGATCGCCAACCTCGGGATCACGTTGTTCGCCCTGCCGCTCGTGTTCCTCGGGCCGCCCGGTGGCCGGCTGGCCCAGACGTTCGGCCCGTTCCGTCTCGCCACCATCGGCCTGCTGGCGGGGGCAGGGTTCATGCTGAGCTACGGGATGCTGCCGTCGGGCGGGGCGATCTTCGCCGTCGCCATGTTCCACGCGATCAGCGACGGGTTGACGATCTCGAGCACCGGCGTCGCCGCAGGGATGGTCGTCCCCGACGACCGCCAGGCCGGCGCGCAAGGCGTGCTCGGCGCCGCGCAGGCCGTGTCGGCCGGCATCGTGGCGATGCTCACGGGCACCCTGTACGACCAGTTCGGACGCACCACCGCGTACACGGTGTGCGCAGTGGTGATGGTGGTCATGACCGTGACGGGTCTCTGGCTCGCCCGATCGGCCTGGGGCCTGCGGCGCCCGCTCGCCGAGGTGACGGACGCGAGCGATCTCGGGAGCATCGGTCCTGCGGCGCTCCCGGAAGGCGCCGCGTCGACCTCGCACGTCAACGAACGCTGACCGGCGGGCGCGGCCCCTCGGTCACCTGCCGGTGAACGACGCCTTGCCGGGGCCGTGCTCGCGGAAGCTCGCCACACCGATCTGGCTGTCGTCGGTGTGGAACACCTCCACGAACGCGGCGCGCTCGGCGGCGAGGCCCGCCGCGAGCGTCGAGGACAACCCGTCGTCGATCACCCGCTTGCAGATCGCCTGCGCGGCGAGCGCCCCGGCGGCGACCTCTGCGCCGAGGGCCAGCGCCCGGTCGTGGAGCTCGTCGCCGCCGACCACCTCGTCGGCCAGGCCGATCCGCAGCGCCTCGTCGGCCTTCACCTGGCGGCCGGTGAGGCACAGCTCCTTGGCGCGGGACGCCCCGACGACGCGCGCCAACCGCTGGGTCCCCCCACCACCGGGGATGATCCCGAGCAGGATCTCCGGCTGGCCGAAGACGGCCCGCTCACCTGCGATGCGGTAGTCGCAGGCGAGGGCGACCTCGCAGCCACCGCCGAGGGCGAAGCCCGACACGGCAGCGATCACGAAGCGCGGGAGTGCCGCGATCGCATCGCACGTACGGTGGAAGGCCTCGGTGATCGGACCGGCCTCGTCGGGCCCGCCGAACTGGGAGATGTCGGCCCCGGCGGCGAAGATGCGCTCGCCACCGGTGATCACGACCGCTCCCGGCAGATCGGCGGCCAGCTCCTCGGTGGCGGCGTGGAGCTCTCCGAGCAGCTCGCGGGACAGCGCATTGACCTTGCCGTTGGCCAGCGTGATCACCGCGACGCCGTCGTCGCGCCGATCCAGAGTGAGGAGTTCGTAGTCGCTCATCTCCGCAGTCTCGCGGATCGCCGCCCCGCCGGCGGTGGCCGACGGCCGCTACGCGTCGACCGGGGCGAGCATCTCGTCGGCGGCCTGCCACGGGTCGAACTGGCGCTCGACGACGTCCTCGGTCAGCGCGTCCCAGCGCTCACCCGTGCAGATCTCACGGGCCCGTTGCCCGAGACGCTGCGCGACGATCTCACGCAGCTCTTCACGCAGTCGGAAGGTGCGCCGACGAACGAGCTCCCCCGACTCCTCGGCGTGTCGACGATGGGCGAGCACGGCCTCCCACAGCTCGGGAATGCCCTCGCCGCTGCTGGCGATGGTCGCCACGATCGGTGGTCGCCAGGCATCGGTGGGGAGGTCGCTGAGGTCGAGCATCTGCATCAGGTCGCGTCGGGTGTCGTCGACGCCCTTGCGATCGGCCTTGTTGATCACGAACACGTCGGCGATCTCCATCAGGCCGGCCTTGTTCGCCTGCACGCTGTCGCCCCACCCCGGATTGACGACCACGACCGTGGTGTCGGCCTTGCCGGCCACCTCGACCTCGACCTGGCCGACGCCGACGGTCTCGACGAGGATCCATCGCCGGCCGGCCGCGTCGAGGGCGCGCACCGCCTCCGGCGTCGCCAGCGACAAGCCGCCGAGATGACCCCGTGTCGCCATCGACCGGATGAACACGCCCGGGTCGGTGGCGTGGTCCTGCATGCGGACGCGGTCGCCGAGGATCGCCCCACCGGTGAACGGCGAGGACGGGTCGATCGCCAGCACCGCCAGCTCGATCCCCTGCGCGCGGAGGTGACCGATCGTGGCGCTGGTCAAGGTGCTCTTCCCGGCACCGGGCGCTCCGGTGACTCCGACCGTGTACCCCTCACCACTGCGCGGGTAGGCGAGGCGGCCGATCTGCCGGGCGTCGTCGCCACCCCGCTCGATCAGCGACAGCACCCGTGCGAGGGCGCTGCGCTCGCCGTTGATCGCGGCCTGGAACAGCTCGGCGGGGGGCAGT
>CAYGLH010000161.1:0-8244 GCA_964350535.1 uncultured Ilumatobacteraceae bacterium | reverse complement strand
TCGACCGCCGCTTGTTCACCGCCACCACCTATCCGGCGGACTACGGCTACCTCGAGCACACGCTCGCCGGCGACGGCGACCCGCTCGACGCGCTCGTGCTCAACGAGGACTCGGTGTACCCGGGCGTGATCTGCGAGGCCCGCCCGGTGGGCGTGCTGTACATGCGCGACGAGGCCGGCGAGGATGCCAAGCTGATCTGCATCCCGCCGCACGAGCCACGGTTCTCGAAGGTGCACGAGATCTCCGACCTGACGCCGCAGCTGATCGAGGAGATCCAGCACTTCTTCAACGTGTACAAGGCCCTCGAGCCGAACAAGCACTCGTCGTCCGCCGGGATGGGCGGACGGGAGGAGGCGTGGCGCGAGATCCGTGAAGCGCGGGCCAACTACGCCAAGGGCAGCATCAGCCCGCCGTGAGGCGGTGGCTGTTCAGCAGCGCCGCACCGATGGCGCCGGCGCGGTAGCCGAGCGTGCTGAACTCGACCGGCGGCACCGTCCGCAGTTCGGGCTGATACAGCCGCTGGTCGAACGCCCGCTGGATCGCCGGCAGGTAGATGTCGGCACCGGTCGCCAGCCCCCCGCCGAGAACGAACATCTGAGGGTCGAGGATGTTGGTCAGGTTGGACAGACCGATCGCCACCCAGTCGGCCCACTCGTCGATCACGGCGAGCGCCTGCTCGTCACCCGCCACGGCGAGGGTGTACACGACCTCGCCCGTGACCGTGACCGGGTCGGCCGCCGCCAGCCGACCATCCGTCGCGGCCGCCCGGGCGAGCCTGCCGAGGCCGTTGCCGGAGCCGACGGTCTCCCAGCAGCCGATCCGTCCGCAGGCACACCTGATGCCGTTGACGTCGATCACCATGTGGCCGATCTCGCCGGCGAACCCGTTCGACCCGCGTTCGAGCAGACCGCCCGAGACGATGCCGCCACCGATCCCCGTACCGAGCGTGACCATCACGAAGTCGTCGATCCCGGCGCCGTGGCCCAGTCGCCACTCGGCGAGTGCCGCACAGGTGGCGTCGTTGTCGACGAAGACCGGCATCCCGATGCGCTCGCCCAGCCCTGCCGCCACGTCGAGGTCGGCGACCCCGTCGAGGTTCGGCGCGGCGCGCATCACCCCGGCCGTCGTGACGAGCCCGGGCACGCCGACGCCGACGCTGCCTTCGGCGCCGAGCCGACGCGCCAGTTCGGCGAGCTCGTCGAGCAGGGCGACGACGCTGCCGGCACCGCGCGGCGTGTCGGCGCGCGCTTCGTCGATCACCGCCCCGTCCGGGCCGAGCACCACGCCGAGCGCTTTGGTTCCTCCGACGTCGAGGCCGACGCGGCGCGCCGGCTCCGCGCTGGCGGTCACGCTTCGGCTCGGACCTTGAGCTCGCGCACGGTGTTGAGGATCCGCACCTCGGCGCGGCGCTTGACGAAACCGGGGAGCGGCACGACGAGGTCGATGGCGAGGTCGTACCGGACCTCGGTGCGCCCACCGTCGAGAGCGGTGAAGACGAACGCGCCGTCGATCGAGCGTTCGATGTCGCCTTCGAGCATCTTCCACCCGAGCTCGGCAGGCGCCTTCGAGTAGTCGTAGACCAGCGTGTAGTGCGTGCTCCGGCCGAGCGCCGACGCCCGGAACTCGACCTCGAGCGGCCGACCGTCGTCATCGGTCGCGGCGATCACGACCTCTTTGATGTCGCGTGCCCACTCTGGATACCTGGCGATATCGGTCGCGATCTCCCACACGCGCTCGTGCGGTGCATCGATCACGATCGTCTCCGTCGCGGTGTCAGCCATGATCTTCATTCTTATCGCGTGCCCGCGGGGTTTCCGGCACCGTTGCGCGGTCGAGATCTTCTCGCGGGCGGAAGCTGCCGTGGTAGGCCGCCCACAACCCGTTCATCCCGAGCCCGAACATGGACACCAGGAAGCCGACCGCGAGCGACGAACCGGGCGAGCCGTCGGGCCCGTCCGGCCGGGCGAGCGTGGTGATGAGCGCGGTCAGGAACTGCACCGCGACGAGCGCCAACATGATCCGCCGCACGCGGCGCGGGATCGCCTCGCCGAGCAGCAGGAACAGCTGCGCGACGGCGACCTGCTCGCTCCGGCTGCGTTGCACCGCGTTGTAGAACGCCCAGAGGAAGGCGGCCACGCCGACGGCGAACAGTGAGATGGCCGTGATCGCGCCGACCCATTGGGCGGCGGTGCTGAAGGAGATCGCGGCGACGGCGGCGGTGAGGACGAACACCGCCGTGCCGATCGCATCGGCGGCGACGATCACCTCGCCGGGCTCGCCCTTGGTCGGCCGGTCGGCCATCAGTCGTAGGCCCCCAGCGTCTCGCCGAGCCGGCGGGCCAGCACGTCGTAGGCGAAGTCGGTCTCGACCCGCTGGCGCGATGCAGCTCCCATCCGCCCCCGCAGCTCGTCATCGTCGAGCAGCGTGCGCCACGCCTCGACGACCGCAGCCACGTCCTCGGGCTCGTCGACGACGAGCCCGGTCGTGCCGTGGGCCACCGCCTCGGCGGCGCCACCCGACTGTCCGGCGATCTGGGGCACCCCGCACGACGCCGCCTCGATGAACACGATCCCGAACCCCTCCTGTTCGAGGCCGCCCCACCGGTTGCGGCACAGCATCGTGAACAGGTCGGCGCAGCCGTAGAGGGCGGGCAGGTCGTCGTTCGGGACGCGCCCGAGGAACAGCACCGGCGCATCGAGCTCGGCGGCCAGTCGGCGCAGACGCCCGTCGTCGCGCCCGCTCCCGGCGATCACCAGCAGGAGGTCTGGCCGGGTGCGACCGAGGCGCGCCGCCGCCCGGATGGCGGTGTCGTAACCCTTGCGCGGGACGAGCCGCGAGACGCCGAGCACGACCTCGGCGTCACGCGGGATGCCGTGCGCGTCGCGCGTGGCGTCACGCTCGTCGGCGCTGAGCACGCGGAACCGCTCGGGATCGACGCCACACGGCACGACCGTGGTCGGCAGCGGGCGCCCTGCCGCCTGTTCCGCCTCGGCAGCCGGGTACCCGCCCGCGGCGATGATCCCTGCTGCACGACCGAGGGTGTAGGCCAGCGCCTGTTTTGTGCCCGGCAACCGCCCGGGCACGGTGACCTCGGCGCCGTGCAGCACCAGGTGGTACGGGAGTTGCAGCGACGGGCCGACCAGGCCGAGCGGCACCGCCGGGTCGAGCACGACCAGGTCGGCGCCGAAGTCGTGGGCGAGTCGATCGATGCGACGCACCATCCAGGGGTGCGGCAACAGCACGGGTTCCGGCGTCCGCTCGATGCGATACGGCTCGCTCGCGTCGAACTCGTCGGTGCCGTCGTAGGGCGAGGTCAGGACGGCGAACCGGTCGGACGGCAGCCGCCGCCACCACTCCCACAGGAGCGACTGGATGCCGCCGATCTTGGGGGGATAGTCGTTGGTGACGAGGAGGTGTTTCACGCGCTGGCTCGTGGCTGTGGGTCGGAGCTCCGCTCGGCGAGGCGAGCGAGCGCCCATCGGGCATGTTCGGCGAGGAGGCCGTCGGGCCCAGCACCGTAGCGGTCGAGCGTGGCGCGCACCTCGGTATCGCCCGGGTCGGCGACGTTGCCGAGGATGACCAGGGCGTTGCGGCGCACCCACCTCGGGTCGCGATCGGCGATGTACCACCGGCCCCAGCGATCGAGGATCTGCTCGTCGTCGCAGTCGAGCAGCTCGAGCAGGTCGACGCGACCGAGCGCCTCGA
Organism: uncultured Ilumatobacteraceae bacterium; assembly: GCA_964350535.1. Taxonomy (GTDB): domain Bacteria; phylum Actinomycetota; class Acidimicrobiia; order Acidimicrobiales; family Ilumatobacteraceae; genus CAYGLH01. Next base: position 4,539 of record CAYGLH010000161.1, on the reverse strand, counting down.
ACTCGGCGGCGGTGGCGCCGAGATCGATCGTGCTCCGGCGTCCGAGCCGCACCGTGATGGGGCACACGTCCTGGCAGTCGTCGCAGCCGTAGATGTGATCGCCGAGCGGCGCCCGCAGCTGGGGGTCGAGGTCGCCGGCGCGCTGGCCGACCCAGCTGATACATCGACGCGCGTCGATGGCGGCGTCGTCGAGGATGGCGTCGGTCGGGCAGGCGTCGATGCATCGCCGGCAGGTCCCACAGCCGTCGGGCACCGGGGCGGCAGCGGGTTCGTAGCGGGCGGTCGTGACGAGCGACCCGAGCACGAAGAAGCTCCCCGCACCCGGGATGAGGAGGTTGGCGTTCTTGCCGAACCACCCGAGCCCGGCCCGATGGGCGACGGCTCGATCGACCAGCGAGTTGTCGTCGGCGAAGGCGACGGCTTGCTCGCCCGCCCGCCGGATGTCGCGACCGACCTCGCGCAGCGCGACGAGGAGCGGGGCGTAGTGATCGACCCACGCATACTTGCCGATCCGTGCTGTCGGCCGACCGGGCGCCCGGTCGGCACGGCTGTCGGCGAGCGGGTCGAGACCGGCAGGCAGGTAGGGCCGTGCGGCGACGATGATCGACTGCGCCCCGGGGACCGCGCGGCGAGGGTCGGTGCTGCGCTCCGGATTGCGGTAGGTGAACCCCATCCCGCCGTCGAGGCCCCGCTGCTTGCGGTCCTGGAGCGCCCGGCGGGCGTCGTCGAGCACCGAGGCGTCGCACACCCCGACGTGGCTGATGCCGGCGGACGACAACCGGTCGGCGATCTCTTCGATCGACGGGAGGGCGCGGGTGACGGCCACCCGATCAGCGTACGGCGGCGTCGAATTCCTCGGGCTCGACCCACACCGGCTCGTCGTCGATCAGGCCGGCCTGCTGGAACAGGCCGACGACGCCGCCGAGCCCAGCGCCCGACCCGGCGGCGGGCGTCGGGAGCAACTCGATGGGCGTGTCGGTGGCTGCCAGCAGCTCGGTGACCACGCAGTCGTTGCAGGCCGTGGTGCCCGTGGCGATGCAGGTGCCACAGTCGATGGAGAACAGGGGCTCGTCGCTCATGGTCACCATCCTGACGAGGGGGTCAGTCAGGGTTGGGACGACGCCGGGCTCAGAGCAGCGCGACGAACGCGGTGCTCGGCACGGTGTTGGCACCGAGACGCCGCACGTCGCGGACGATCTCCGCGTCGCTCGTGACGACCACGGCGGGTCGGGAGGCCGGGAGGCGGGCGACCTCCGCGCGGATGACGTCGTCGGCGCTCTCTCCCGGCGGCGAGTACACGACCCGCACATGGCGCCGGCCGTCGCTGTGGGCGCCGTCGATCGCCGCGCCGTCGAACACGACCGTGAGCTCGGCGCCGTGGCGCAGCGCCAGGTCTTCGACGCGGGCGATCAGCTCGGCGCGCTGCTCGGCGAGCGATCGATCGTCCCAGACGGTCTTCGTGACGTTGTAGCCGTCGACCAGCACGACCGCCCCCGACCGCACGAGGTGCAGCGCCGCCTCGGCGGAACGGCCCAGCACGCCGCCCGGCAGGTCCAGTGGAACCCGTCGCGGCACGGCGGTCTCGGTCGCGTCGGGCGACGGCGGCACCGTGGGGGTGAGGTCGTCGGCGAGGGCGAGCAGCGCCCGGCGGCCTGCGTCGAGCGTCGCCCGTAACTCGTGCGCCTCGGCCGCCAGCCGGGCGATCTCGTCGTCCCGCGGATCATCCGGCGAGGGCTCGGCCGTCGGTGGCGGCGCCACGGCATCGGCCTCCGCGCCCGAGCGCTCGGCCCGCTCGAGCGCGGCGCGGAGCCGGTCACGCTCGTGTCTCGCGTCGACGCGTGACGTGCTCAGCTCGCCGCGCACCTCGACCAGCGACCGTTCGAGCTCCTCGGCGCGCCGGCGTGCCTCCTGGAGCTCGTCGCGGAGCGCCGCAGCGTCGGCACGGGCCGCGGCGACCTCGCTGGCGACGCGCGCTGCCGCCTGCTCCGCCGCCTGGCGACGCTTCTCCTCGCGTCGGAGCGCGCGCCGCAGATCGGCTTCGTGCTCGGCCTCGTCGGCCTCGGCGAGCAGCGCCTCGATCTGTGCCTCCCACCCCGTCGGCCGGGCGAGCCACAGCCGTCCGACCTCGTCGACCAGCTCGGGGATCGCTCCGGCGGCGATCCTCGAGCGGAACGCCTCGTCGCCCTCGACGAGGCGCCGGATCTTCTTCAGGCCGGCGTTCGGCACGCGTCGCACGTCGAAGAACCGTCGCAGGTCCTTGGGCGAGTCGAGGGGCGGCCGGAGCTTGGCCCCTTCCTGTGCCATCAGCACGGCGTACTCCAGCGCGCTGCGCAGCTGGCGGGTGTCGATGGTCGGCGCGGCATCGGCCCCCGCCTCACCCTCCGACATCGCGCACCCCGTGCAGATCGATGCGGCGAACCTTGGCGTGGCCGGACGCGGGGAGCGCGCCCGCCACCGTGTCGGCCACGTCGGCGGCGCACAGCATCGCCACCGTCGGGCCGCTGCCCGACAGCCACGCGCACCAGGCCCCCGCAGCGACCCCCGCCGCGATCGCCGTGGCGGCGTCGGCGACGAGTGGGAGGCGGGCCTCCTGGTGCAGTCGGTCGACGGTGGCGCCGACGAGCAGCTCGGGATCGTCGCGCTCGACGGCAACTGCGAACTGCACCGCCCGGGCGATGTTCTCGACCGCGTCCGCACGAGCGACGTCGGCGGCGAGCGACCCGCGCGAACGCGCCGTGGAGGTCGTGACGGGCGGGACCCAGGCCACCAGCCGGGCGGCGGCCAGCCGCGGCCCCACCGTGAGGGGGACGACCCGGTCGTCGCGAAACACGATGATCCCGCCGTAGATCGATGCTGCGGCGTTGTCGCCGTGTCCTTCGTGGCGACACGCCGCCGCCAGCACGTCGTGGCGGCGCGCGTCGATGTGCTCGGCGGCGTCGACCGCATCGGGGGGCACGACCGCCAATGCGGCGGCGGCCACCCGCACCGCCCCGCTGAAGCCGAGCCCGCGGGCCATCGGGATCGCGGTCCGCAACCAGATTGGCCCCTCGCCGCCGAGCTCGCGGTACAGCGACGTCGCCGGGTGGTGCTCGTCGAGCGGCTGGGCGTCGGGCGGCGTGGGTCCGCGCCCCACATCGGCGTAGAGGTCGAGCGCCAGCCCGAACACGTCGAAGCCGGCCCCGAGGTTGGCCGACGACGCTGGGGCGCGGACGACGTGATCCATCGCGTCGCCGTTCACGCCCCTTGCGACGCAGCGATCAGTCCGTCGAGCACGGCGGTGGCGCGTCCGTCGTCGATCGCCGCCGCGGCGAGGCCGGCGCCGTCGCGCAGGTCTGCGGCGAGCCCGGCGACGACGAGGGCGGCCGCAGCGTTGAGGACGACGACGTCGCGATGCGGCCCGGTCTCGCCCCCGAGCACGCGCCTGACCACGGCGGCGTTCTCGGTCGGCGTGCCGCCGCGCAGTTGCTCGATGGTCGAGGCGTGGAGGCCGGCGTCGGCGGGGGTGACGGTCGTGGTGCGCACCACGCCGTCCTCCAGCGACCACACGAGGGTCTCCCCGGCGGTCGTCAGCTCGTCGAGTCCGTCGCCGTGTACGACCCAGGCGCGGGTCAGCCCGTGGCGCCGCAGCACCTCGATCATGACGTCGCCGGCGCGCGGATCAGCGACCCCGATCACCTGCCGGCGCACCCGCCCGGGGTTCGCCATCGGTCCCAGCAGGTTGAACACGCTCGGCACGCCGATCTCACGGCGCGGTGGCCCGGCGAAGCGGAACGCGGGATGGAACGCCGGCGCGAAGCAGAAGCCGAGCCCGCTGGCGCGCATCGCCCTGGCGACATCGGCCGGCCCCTGCTCGATCTCGACGCCGAGCAACTCGAGCACGTCGGCGGTCCCGCACTTCGAGGACGCCGACCGGTTCCCGTGCTTGCACACGGGGACACCGGCGCCGGCCGCCACCAGCGCGGCCATCGTCGACACGTTGATCGTGTGGGCGCCGTCGCCGCCGGTGCCCACCACGTCGATCGCCGCGTCGCGCTCGGTGTCGTCGAGCGGCACCTGCTGACCGGCCTCGAGCACCACGGAGAGCATCGCGTCGAGCTCGGCCGGATGCTCGCCCTTGGCACGCAGCGCCACGATGAACCCGGCGATCTGGGCGTCGGTGGCTTCGCCCGCCAGGATCGTGCGCATCGCCGCCGCCGCATCGTCTGCGGCGAGGTCGTCGCCGCGCAGCAAGGTCGAGATCAGCGCCGGCCAGCCGACGAACTCCGTGCTCATGGACATCGGCCCGACGATACGCGCCGGGCGATCAGGCGCCCGAAACCCGGTCGGGTCGGGGATCGGTCAGGAGTTGCGGCGACGCTGGCGGATGATCCGCCGGCGGTCGCGTTCGGTGGCACCGCCCCACACACCGGACTTCTCACGGACAGCGAGCGCGTGCTCCAGGCACTCGACGCGCACGTGGCAGCTCTCGCACACCGCTTTCGCGGCGGACGCCTCGTCGTCGTCGTCGGGGTAGAAGATGGAGGCGTCGAGTCCACGACA
>CAYGLH010000160.1:0-8259 GCA_964350535.1 uncultured Ilumatobacteraceae bacterium | reverse complement strand
CCGCCGAGGAACGGTCGGCGTGCTCGCCGAGGGTCGCGCCGAACACGGTGGTCGCTCGCCACGTGCCGCCGCCGTCGGCGACGAAGCCGCACAGCTCGTCGTCGTCCGGCCGCCGCACCTCGATCATCGCCCGCACCGTACCGATGCCGCCACCCCGCCCCCCGACCCGGTTTCCGATGAGTGGGTTGCCGGCATGGCGGAGGTTCGCTCATCGTTGGCGGGAGTCGCGGGTTCCGATGAGTGGGTTGCCGGCATGGCGGAGGTTCGCTCATCGTTGGTGGGTGGGGTGCCCGCGGGCTACGGGTGGATCAGGCGAGGGAGCCGCTGGTCTGGGCCTTCTTGACGCTGGCCTTGACGACGGGGATCCCGTCGTCGGCGAGCGGCTGCATCCACTGCTTGCGGGCGAGCGCGGCGTCGATGTACGGCGCCAGCTCGGCGGCCTTCTTGGCGTCGCGGGCGTCGCGGTCGGCGACGAAGTGGGGCATCACCTCGGCGGCGAACAGTTCCAGCGACGAGCAGATGTCCGCGTGGCGGTTCTTGCCCGCCTGCTGGATGAAGATCACCTGGTCGACGCCCACCTCCTGCATCTCCTCGAGGTAGCGGACGGCGTCGGCGGGCCGGCCGATGCAGCTGGCGAACTCGTCGCCCGCCGCGTCGGCGTCGGCGATGCGCTGCGCCGTCTTGCCCTCGCCACGGATCGCCTGGAACTCGCCCCACAGGTCGGTGCGTCCGGGCACCTGGTCGTGCGCGACCAGCGCGTTCAGCGCGTAGCCGAAGAACTCGAAGCCCTCCTGACCGCGCCGGATCGCCTCGGCCTGTTCCTCGTGGAGGGAGAACCCGGTGACGAGGGCGATGTTGGCGTTGACGGTGTGGCCGAGCGGCACGCACTCGTCGCTCTTGATGATGTCGTAGTAGATGTCGACCCAGCGCCGTGCCTCGTCAGGGTCGACGAAACTGAAGGCGAGTGCACCGAGGCCGTTCTGGGCGGCAACCTTGATCGTGTCGCGGTTCGTGCACGCGATCCACATCGGTGGGTGGGGCTTCTGGCGCGGCTTCGGCAGCACGTTGCGGCACGGCATCGAGAAGTACTCGCCGTCGAAACCCGGGTACGGATCGAGGACCATCATGTTGGCGATCTGCTCGCCGGCTTCGAGCGACATCGCCCGCTTCAACTTGGCCGGGATGTCGAAGCCGTGCAGCTCGAGGCGCGTGGCGCCCTCGCCGATCCCGAAGTCGACCCGGCCGTCGGAGAGCAGGTCGAGCGTCGCCAGCCCCTCCGCCGTGCGGGCGGGATGGTTGTAGTTGGGGATCACCTGGCGGATGCCGTGCCCGAGCCGGATCCGTTCGGTGCGCGCCGCGCAGGCCGCGAGGAACACCTCGGGGCTGGACGAGTGCGAGTACTCGTCGAGGAAGTGGTGTTCGACTTCCCAGGCGTAGTCGAACCCCAGCCGGTCGGCGAGCTCGACCTGGTCGAGCGCTTCCTGGAGGAGCTGGAACTCGGCGTCCTCGCTCCACGGCTTCGGCAGCTGGTGCTCGTAGAAGATCCCGAACCTCATGCGTGCATGTCAGCACAGCGCGCCCGCCGCGCTGCTGTCGGAGCGCGTCAGGCCGTCGAGCCGGCCTTCTTCTGGCTCGATTTCGTTGCGCTCGACTTCGTCGCGTTCGGCGTCGTCGCGCTCGACGACTTCTTCTTCGGGCTCGACTTCTTCTTCGACGCGGCCGGCGTGCGGCCAGTGGCCTGCTTCGCCGCCTCCGACTTCGGCGGTACCGGGTCGACACCGGCACCGCCGCGACGCATCGACGGCGGCGACTGCGGCACGACCCACTCGGCGCCCGTCGCCTCGAAGAGGCGGGCGATCTCGTCGATGTGCAGGTCGACGAGGTGCCACAGGTCGGGCACGAGCTCGCGGTCGGAGACGAGCCCGAAGTCGAGGCGGTCCTCGTAGCTGTGCACGGTGATGTTGAGCCCGACGAAGTCGGAGATGGTCGACACCGGGATGTAGGCGTCCATCTTCGCCCCGGCGAAGTACAGGGGCTCGCGCGGCCCTGGCACGTTGGAGATGACCACGTTGATGGGGCTGCTCATGCGGTCGGCGAGCTTGAGCCGCGACACCATCCGGGTGGCGGACGAGGCGATCACCGGTGACACGAACTGGGCGGCGTTGACCATCGACTCGGCCGGCAGCAGCTCGAACTGGCGCTTGCCGGCCTGCATCGCCTCGTGGCAGCGGGCGACGCGCTCGAGTGGGTCGTCGCAGTCGGTGGGGAGGGCCGCGACGAGCCCCGAGACGCGGTTGGTCCACGGATCGTCCTCGTCGCCGGTGCGGATCGACACCGGCACCATCGCCTGCAGCGGCGCGTCGGGCAGCGCGTCGTGCTCGAGCAGGTACTGGCGCAGCGCCCCGGCACAGATCGCCATCACGACGTCGTTCAAGGTGCCGCCGGTGGCCGTCTTGAGCGCCTTGATGTTGTCGAGTGCGGCGGAGCGCATGGCGAAGCGCCGGTTGGGGGTGATCGCCTTGTTCCACGGCGTGGGTGGCGCCTGGATCGGAGGCAGCCGGACGCGGGTGGTGTCGCTCGGTGCGTCACCGCGGCCGGCCAGGCCCTTGAGCGCCTCGCGCGCCTGGGTGGCCGCACCGCTGACCGACGCGATGCCCGCCGCGTCGGCGGCGTCGCGCACCATCCGCAGCGACGTGCGCGTGGCGCGCAGCGGGTTGCGGGCCAGCGACACGGCGGTCTTCTGCAAGAGCTCGGCGTCGGTGGGGATCGGCTCGGACTCCCACGATCGCTCGGGGAGGTCCCACTCGGTGTCGGCGTCGGGGTCGAGGAGCATCTTGAGCATGATCACGCCCGAGGCACCGTCGATCGTGGCGTGGTGGGTCTTGCTCAGCGTGGCCCACCGACCGTCGGCCAGCCCCTCGAACACGTAGACCTCCCACAGTGGGCGGGTGCGGTCCATGTGCCGTCCGATGATGCGGGCCACCTGCTCGGCGAGCTGGTCGGCGGCGCCCGGCGGGGCGAGCCCGATGTGGCGCACGTGATAGTCGAGGTCGAAGTGCGGATCCTCGATCCAGTACGGGTGGTCGAGGCCGAGCGGCACCTCGACGAGCCGCCGGCGCAGCGGTGGAAGATGGCCGACCATCCGGCCGAACCGTTCGTACACCGCGGTGTAGGGATCGAAGTCGTCGGACGGTCGTTGATAGATGGCGAGGCCGTTGACGTGGCCGTAGGAGCTCGGCGTCTCCATGTACAGGAAGCTCGCGTCGAGCCCCGTCAACTGCTTCATCTCGGTCCCCCTTCGTCGCGGTGCCGTCGATCATCCCACACGTGGAACGAGCCCGCCCCCGGGCCGCGAAGAAATCGGTTGCGTCGCTCCCGGCGACGACCAACAATGACGACGCAGGCGCAGATTTGGGAAGGGGCCGCCATGCCAACACTCGTCGTACCCGGGGTATCCGTCGAGGCTCGGTTCGATGTCCTCCCGCCGCTGCCCGCAGCGGCGGGCATCCTCGGAGTCGCCGGCATCGTCGATCGCCCACCACCGGCGGGCGAGACGGTGGGCGTCAGTCGTGTGAGCGAGCTCGTCGAGTTGCTCGGTCCCGGTACCGAATCGTCGATGCCCGAGACCGTGCACGCGCTGCGCAACGGCTGCCGCGAGGTGATCGTGTCGCCCGTGCACGGTGGCGCGCCGGCGCGCGCCACCCTCGACAACGCGGCCGATGCGCCGGCCGTCCGCCTCCGGGCGCGCTCGAACGGCGAATGGGGCAACGACCTCAGCGCCGACGTGCGCGTCACCACCAACGCCGCCGGCGACATCGTGCGGGTCACGCTGCGCATCCTCCGCGAGGGCAGCGAGGTCGAGCGCTTCGACGATCTGATCGTCGAGTCGGGCGATCCGGCCGACCTGTTCGGCACGATCAACCTGCTGTCGAAGACGGTCGTCGCCCTCGACCCGGGATTCGACGGCGACGACCCGGCGGCGGGCGACTACGCGCTCGACGCCGATGGCGTCGCCGAGGTTCCCCAGGACGGCGCGCCCGGCACCCCGCTGATGGACCTCCGGGCGATCCCGGGCGTCGACGGCGACGGGATCACCGTCCGGCTGGAGGGCGCCGACGACGCGATCAGCGTCGACGTGCTGCGCAACGGGGCGCGCCAGGAGTTCTTCGACGAGCTCACGATGGATCCGGACAGCGCACGTCATCTGCCGGCGGTCCTCGCCGCGGAGAGCCGGCTGATCCACGTCACCTCGCACAGCAGCCTGCCCGAGGGACAGCGGCTGCCGGCGGCCACCACGGTGCCCGAGGAGTTCGACCAAGGGGCGTCGCCCAACGTCGACGCCTACCGCGAAGCGATCGACCTCCTCGCCGACGATCCGCGCATCGACCTGGTGCTGGCCGCGATCGAGCCGGGTCGCGAACCGGCCGAGGTGGTGCAGATCCACCAGGCCCTGGTGGGCCACGCCGTGGCGATGGCCGACAACGCCGCGCCGAGGATCGCCTTCGGGTCGATCCCGCCGGCGGTGGCCGACGACCTCGACGGCATCCGCGACCACGCTGCGGCGGTCCGCAACCGACGGATGGTGCTGGTGGCGCCGCCCGGCGGTGCCGGCGCCGTCGCCGGGCTGGTCGGTCGGATGACGCCGATGGACTCGCCGACGTTCAAACCGATCCCGATGCACGGCATCGCCCCGTCGTCGTACCGGGAGAGCCAGCTCAACCGGCTGCTCGGCCCATCGACCAACCTGTGCGTCGTCCAGCAGCGGGCCGGCCGTGGGGTGATCGTGCTCAAGGGCATCGACACCACCGGCGACCAGATCTCGGTCACGCGGGTCGCAGACCAGGCGATCCGCGAGACCAAGGCGATCTCGGAGAACTTCATCGGCCGGCTCAACTCGGCCGAGGCCCGTGCCGCGCTCCGCCAGCAGCTGGTCGCCACCTTCACCCGCATGGAGCGGGCCGGTGCGTTGGTCCCGAGCACCGACGGCACGGATCCGGCGTTCGTGGTCGACGTCTATTCCACGCAGCAGGACTTCGCCCAGGGGATCGTGCGGATCGACATCGCCGTACGACCCGTGCGCTCGATCGACTACGTGTACGCCACCATCCGAGTCAAGAACTGATCACGAGGGGACCGAGCCATGCCCACGATCTTCGCAGCCAACGAGAGCTCCGTCCTCGTCGACGGTGAGCCGCTGTTGGGAGTCCAGGCGATCGACTACCGCACCCGTCGCGCGAGGTCGAACCTCTACGCGCTCGGCAGCGCCGAGCGGATCGGCGTCACGTCCGGAGCGCACGACGTCGAAGGGCGGCTGCGGGTCGCCTCGGCGAGCGCCGCCCTCGACGGGTTGGCCGAGCAGCAGACGTTCCAGGTGGTCGCCAACCTGCGTCACGGCGAGACCGAGGTGACCGTCACCTTCGACGACTGCTATCTCACCGAGAAGACGTTCGACCTCGGGGTCAGCGGCCACGGCGAGGCGGTCTACAGCTTCAGCGCCACCCGGGTTCGCGAGGAGCACTGACGTGCCGACGCCGAGGCGGGCGATCGTGCCGCCGGAGGCGCCGTGACCGTCGCGATCGATCTCGACGCCGGTCGGGTGACGATCGCCGGGACCGTGCTCGACGGCGTGTCGGACGCGTCGAGTGTGGAGCTCGGTGCGCTCGCCCTCGGCGACGGGTCCGTGATGGTGCCGATCAGCTACGGCCAGCGCGCCGAGCTGTGCGCGTTGCACCGCGACCGCGACGCGTTGGCTGCGGCCACGCTGGCGGCGGCGCGACGCGGCGGGCGATCCGACGACGCGACCACGGCCCGGTCGGAGACGCTGGAGACGTTGGCGCTGCACTTGGCCGGCGCCCGCGCGGCGTCCGACCGGCCGGGCTTCGGCGACGTCGCGGTGATCATGCGGCGCGTGTTCGGCTGGGACGCCGGCGGGTTGCTGGCCGCTCCCGCTCACCTGGTGGACGAGCTCGCCGCCACCGCCGCCGACGAACCCGCCGGCCGGACGCACCCCGACCACGTCGACCACCCCGACCACCCCGACCACGGCGACGCGCACGGCTGGGTGTCGTTCGAGCTGCGCGACGACGTCGGTGCCGACCACCCCGGACCGGGCGCGCCGCTCGACGCGCTCCACCGCGGCCGCGACGGCGGCGACGTGCGGGGCGCGGCGCTCGGTGAGCTGCGCGCCGCGCTCGTCGACGACCTGCTCCGGCGCGGCGCGATGGCGCTCGCGTCCGCCTCGGCAGCGCCCGACGCGGGCGACGGGGACGATGGTGCAGCGGGTCGGGCAGGCGGTGGCGATCCGTTCGTCGGTGCTGTACCCGTCGGTGCCACCATGTCGGCCGGGAGCGACGACACCCGGCGTGCGCAGGGTCAATGGGGGCCCGGTGGCTCCGGCCCGGACATGGCCACGCCCTCGAGTGGGTCGGCCACCGTCGCCGGGACCGACGGACTCGTCCAGCCGACGGCCCCGCCGCCGGGCTCCCCGGCGGCTGCGGCGTCCGACGACGCGCCGCTCGGCGCCGACAGCGACACCTCCGACAACCACACCTCCGACAACCACACCTCCCACGGGGCCGAGCGCACCGGTCGGTCCGTGGCTCGTTCATCCGGCCGGGCCGCCCGGACTGCCGTGCCGTCGGCTGCATCCGACGGCACCGGCCCGCGGGCCGGGACAGCGGTGCCGCACGAGCCGACCGCTCGGGCCGGCGGCCCCGCCGTGTCACAGATGCCGCCCGACCACGTCCTCGGAGATCCGTCGGGGCCGGTGCGTGCCGCCCGCGACGCCGGAACCGTCGGTCGACGTCCCGCCGAGCCGATCGGCGCGCCGGCTCGTCGCGGTGGGCGGCTCGGGCTCGCCGACGCACTCGACCGGCGCCACGCACCGAACGACGCCCGGACGCTCCTGGCCGGTGCCGACACGCTGCGCCACAGCGAGATCGACGAGCTGGCCGACGAGCTGGCGGCGGCGCTCGACCGCGAGTCCGACATCCGGGGGTTGCTGCCGTGGTAGCGAGCGACTCCATGCCGATCGTCGGCGACATCACGCTGACGGCGGTGCAACGCATCGAGCACCTGCTCGACGCCGGCTTCGTCGCCGCCGCCGTGCCGGGTCTCGACGGGGATCCGCTCCAGCGGGCGGGTCGCGGGTCGCACGCTGTGCGCATCAGCGGCGTCCTCCGCGGCGACACCGCGGCCGACGACCTCGCTGCGCTGCAGACCGCGGCGAGCGCCGGCGACGAGGTGCCCTTCGCCGCCGACATCACGACGGCGCTCGAGCTGCAGAAGGTGGTGATCACCGATCTCCGCACCGAGGAGGTCGCCGGCTTCGAACGGCTCATCACCTACGAGATCGACATCGTCGAGAGCCCGCCGCTGCCGCCGCCCGCCGAGGTCAGCGGGTTCGGTGGCCTCGACGGGTTCGGTCTCGGCGATCTCGGCTTCGATACCGACATCATGGGCGACCTCGCCGGGCTCGCCGACGACCTCGCCGGGGCGGTCGATGCGGTGATGGACGCGGCCGATCAACTCCAGGCGCTCGCCGCGTTGTCATCGATCGACGTCGGGGGCCCGCTCGCGCCGCTCGGCGACTCGGTCGGCGCGGTGTCCGACGTCGCCGCCGGCTTCGGTTCGATCGCCTCGTCGCTGGCCGACCTGCTCGGTGGTGGGTCGTGACGCTCGCCTTCGGCGCCAGCGCCACGCTCGGCGGTCTGCGGTACGACAGCCACCTGAGCGCCGCGCGCGTGTCACTCGGTCTCGCGCCCCAGGCCGGGTCGGCGGTGGTCACGCTGCCGCCGCAGGTGCGCGTCGACGCGGTTCCCGGCGACGAGGCGTCGCTGGTCCTGCACGGCGAGGCCGACGACGTCGACACGTTCGGCGGCGTCGTGCGCGCCGTCGACCGGTCGTTCGATCGGACGGCGGTGACACTCGTCGATGCGCTCGGTCGACTGGCGATGGCGCGGCCCGGGACGACGTTCGAGCAGCAGTCAGCGGCCGCGATCATCGGCACGTTCGCTGCCGAGCAGGGCATCCCGACGGGGTCGCTCGACGCCGACACGAAGCTGCTGACCTACGTCGCCGACCAACAACGCACCGCGCTGGAACACACCGCTCGGCTCGCGGCGTGGGCAGGGTCGTGGGCGGCGAGCGCACCCGACGGGGCCCTGACCGTGGCGCCGCTGCCCACCGGGCCGGCGGAGCGTGCGCTCCGGTACGGCCGCGAGGTCGCCTGGATGCGAGTACGCCGACGCTCGGCACCTC
>CAYGLH010000159.1:0-8297 GCA_964350535.1 uncultured Ilumatobacteraceae bacterium | reverse complement strand
TGCGGAATCCGGGACGAATCCGGACCAGAAGGCAGCAGGCCGGGGCCTCGCCTCCGGGCCTGCCTGCCGGCCGGCCGACGACTGCTGCGAGCCGCGGCTCAGCAGCTGGGTTCGAGCTCGTTGTAGATGTAGCTGTTGTCGGCGGGGGTGGCGAAGAGGAAGCTGGCGCGCACGCCGTTCTCGTCGGCGGCGCCGAGGTTCATCTCGAACTGGGCGACCGACCCGAACGTGCTCGGCAGGGCGTAGCGCGCCGCCGGGTTCTCGGCGGTGTCCTCGTCGTCGTTCTCGGCGTCGCCAGCCACGAGATCCGGGCTGATCGCCGCCTCGGGGCCGCCCACGAGCACCGCCAGCGTGGCCGCCTGCTGGGCGGTGTCGGCCGCGGCCAGCGCGAGCCCGACTCGGGCGTCCACGTCCTCGACCATGCCCGAGAACATCTGCAGCGTCTCGGTGGTGAGATCCTCGAGCGCGACGGCCAGGTCGCCCTGGTCGCGAGCGGGGTCGTCACTCTCGGCGATGGTCGCCTCGATCGGCGCGATGAGGCGCTCGTCCATCCACGAGTTGGAGCACGGCCGCGGCGTCCCGCCCGCGGCCTCGGTCAGCGCGTCGAGCTCTTCGATGACGGCTTCGTGCCGCCCGATCAGGGTGTCGACGAATGCCGCTTCCTCTCCGGACAACGTGTCCATGTCGAGAATCTGCCGGTACACGTCGATGACGGTGTACTCCACGGAGACGGCCGTGCGCAGGAGCACCGCGTCGTCGACCGGGTAGGCGGGCGGCTCGGTGCCGGGAGGCGCGTAGCCGACGCGTCCGGGCGCATCGTTACCGCCACGGTCGTCGCCGCACGCGGCGACCAGCGCGGCCAGCGACACACCGATGCCGCCGAGGCGCAGCGCATCGCGACGGCCGAGGCGCGTCGAGTCGGAGGTGGGTGCGGGGGTGTCGGACATCAGGCGTCTCCGGCCGGGGTGCTGAGCGTGAGGGGGCTGCGGTCGGTGTCGAGCATCGCATCGGTGTCGCCACCGGCGAGCGCGGCGAGCAGCGCAGCCTGTCGTGCCTCGACGACGAGGATCGAGGAGGTCACGGTGATCGACTGCATCGACTCGAGTGCCTCGAGCTGCTCGAGGTGCGTGGCGACCAGCGACTGCTCGAGGGTGACGGCCTGTTCGGCGACCGCCGCGACGTCGGAGGAGTCGAAGGCAGACTGCCACTCGTCCACCAGCGCCTGATCGACGACGTCGGCCGCACGTCCGACCGTGCCGCCGAGCCGCTCCGCGTACTGCTGATGGTTGGACTGGATGACCACGAGGAGCTCGTCGTCCGCACCGGCGTCGATCGCCATCTGGTAGAGGCTCGCCACCGCCAGCTCAGCGCTCATCGCGGCGCTGAGCAGCTCGGTGTCGCCGGCAGAGGGCGCGGTCGGCGCGGCGGACGCCGGGCGGGCGATGGCCGCCGCAGTCGCTGCGCCGGCCAGCCCGGCGAGCGCCAGCAACCGGCGGCGTGTCGTCGGCTCGACGGTCTGGTGATCCACTGAGGGGAGTCCTTTCGGGTTCATGCACACAACAGCCTTCCCGCTGGGAAGGCATCCGGGCAATTCTATGAGTGGAGGCGGTCGGTTCGGGGGACCGATCACAACCCGTGCGCGTCAGAAGTCGAGCGCGGACAGATCGGGAATCCATTCACCGGCACATCGCAAGGCATTCTTCCAGGTCTGCCTCGCTGCGACCGTATCGACGCTCTGAGCAGGGTCGATGATCGCCGCGGGGCGCCACAACTCGGCGACGTCGTCGACCTCGTCCCACCACCCGATGCCGAGGCCCGCCATGAACGCCGCACCGATGGTGGTCGACTCGGCGACCGGCGCCACCTCGACCGGTCGACCGGCCGCATCGGCCAACGCCTGGACGAACGTGGGGTTGGTGCTCATGCCGCCGTCGATGCGAACGTGCTCGATGCGGGCGCCGGTGTCGGCCTCGGCGGCGTCGAGCAGATCGACCCCGCGGTGGGCGATGCCCTCGAGCACCGCCCGGACGAGCTCGGCGCGAGACGTCCCGCGCGTGACCCCGAGGAGGGTTCCGCGAGCCCCGTAGTCCCACTGCGGGGTGCCGAGGCCGAGCAGGGCCGGCACGTAGACGACGCCTCCCGAGTCGGCGCAGCCGGACGCAACGTCGTGGCTGGCGACACTCGTGTCGATCACGCCGAGGTCGTAGCGCAGCCACTCGACGTTGGTTCCCGCCGACAGCATGATGCCCTCGACGCCCCACGCCGTCTCACCGCGATGGGTCCACAGCGGCAACGGATAGGTGCCCGCCGGGTTGCGGGTTGCGCTGGACGGCGGGTCGCCACCCGGCATCATGTCGAGCATGCCGCCCGTCCCGAAGGTGATCTTCGCCCGGCCGGGACGGACGCACGCCTGACCGATGAGCGAGGCCTGCTGGTCGCCGACGATGGCGGCGATCGGCGGCGACCCCGGCAACACGTCGGCGGCACCGACGACACCCGCCGAGTCGACGACCGTGGGCAGGATGTCGACGGGGACGTCGAATGCGGCGCACACCTCGGCGTTCCAGCCGGCACCGCCGACCTGGCGGAGCCCCGACGTGGTGGCCGACGCGTTGGTGTGGTCGCTGACGTGGAGCTGACCGCCGCTCAACACGGAGACCAGCCAGCTGTCGATCGTGCCGGCGCGGAGGCGGCGACCCTCCAGCCCCGGCGTGTTCGCCAACAGCCAGGCGAGCTTCGTCACCGACTGGTTCGGAGCGATGTTCCACCCGTGCTCCGCCTTGGCCATGATGCACTCGCCGATCGTGCGCAGGTCCTGCCAGCCCAGCCCGGGCGCCACGGGCTCGCCGGTGTCGGCATCCCACAGCACCACGCTCGCCCGCTGGTTGGTGACGCCGATCGCGGCGACCGGGCCATCCTGCCGGGCGAGCACGGATCGGATCGCCTCGAGCGCTTTCGACGCCATCGCCGCGGCGTCGAACTCGACCAGCCCGTCAGCCGGCGTGGACGGCGGGTCGGCGCGGTACTCCAGATCGACGATGTCGAGGCGATCGTCCACGATCGCTGCGCGCAGGCCCGTGGTGCCGACGTCGAGGACGAGCACGTTGCTCATGGTCGGTCGCCTCCGATGGTGACGCCGGGCCGCAGCCCGCGGTCGAGCAGTCGCTTGCCGAGCACGCCGCCGATCAATCCCGCGCCGAGCACGAGCGAGAGCGTGAACAGCACGCCGAACCAGTCGACCGAGTCGCCGCGCACGAGGCGGACGACCACGAAGACGGCCTGCGCGAGGAGGTAGGAACCGGCGGCGGCGACCATGCCGTGGGAGATGGGCGTGCCGACGCGCTGCACCCATGCCGCGCTGCCGCCGCCGACCACGAAACCGAATGCGGCACCGAAGAACAACAGGGCGTTGAGGCCGGCGCTGTCGCTGTCGACGATCGCCGCGATCACCGTCAGTGGGACGGCGAAGACGAGGCAGATCGCGCCGCCGGCGCGCAACGCGGGGACGTCCCAGCGCTGCGGGAGGGATCCACCGCTCATGGCCACGGCGGCAACCCGAACGACGATTCGATCCCGAGCTTGCCGGGGTTGAGGATGCCCTTCGGGTCGAGGGCCCGCTTGATCGAGGTGAGCATGTCGAGGCCGTCGCCGAGCGCCTCGCGCACGAACCGGCTGCGGTTGATGCCCACCCCGTGATGGTGGGACAGGTTGCCGCCGGCGGCGAGCACGGCGCGCTGGCCGGCATCCCACAGCGCCCGGTAGGTGTCCTCGACGTCGCCGGCATCGGGGGTGGCGGCGAAGGTGAAGTAGAGGCAGGCGCCGTCGATGTAGCTGTGCGAGAGGTGACAGGTGGCAGCCCGCGCGCTCGGCACGGCGAGCAGTGCGGTCCGCGTGGCGTCGAAGATCTCCGCCAGCGCCGACCACGGCGCAGCGATCTCCATCGTGTCGACCACGAACCCCTTGCGCGTCAACGTCTGCAACGCGGACGTGTCGTTGCGGTGCTCGAGCCAGTCGTCGACCAGCGACGAGGGAGCGACGACCCCGCCCACGTCGAGTGCGGCGTCGTCGAGCAGCGCCATCCCCGGCTCGATCAGCTGACGCCGGCCCTCGTCGAGCGCGAGCAGCAGGTGCTGAGAGCCGTCCCCGCCCCGTCCGCGGGCGGACTCCTCGGCGTCGTACAGCCGGAGCACGGCCGGGGTGGCGCCGGCGCGCAGGGTGCGGCGGCAGGCCTCGAGACCGTCGGTGAACGAGCCGAAGAAGTACGCCGCCCGCACCTCGTGGTCGGGGACGGGGTGCGTTCGCAACCACGCCTTCGTGATCACCGCGAGCGTGCCCTCGGATCCGATCAACAGCTGGGAGAGGTCGGGCCCGGCGGCCGCGGCCGGGGCGCCGCCGGTGCAGACGATCCGACCGTCGGCGAGCACCGCTTCGAGGCCGACCACCATGTCCTCGATCTTGCCGTACCGCGTCGAGTACTGGCCGGCGCCGCGCGACCCGATCCACCCGCCGACGGTCGCCAGGTCGAAGCTCTGGGGGAAATGGCCCACGGTCAGGCCGTGGCGGGATCGCAGATGGTCCTCGAGGTCGGGGCCGAACGTGCCGGCGCGCACCGCGACGATCCCGGAGATCGCGTCGACCTCCTCGATGCCGGCCAACCCCGTGAGATCGAGCACCACCCCGCCGAACACCGGCACCGCGGCCCCGCAGACCCCGCTCCGTCCACCCGCCGGGGTGACGGGGATGCCGTGCTCGTGGCAGGAGCGCAGGACGTCGGCGACCTCGTCGGTGCTGGTCGGCCGGACCACGCACGCGGCGCGCTGGGGAACCTCGCCGGCGAGCGCCCAGTGGAGGGCCACCGGCCACCAGTCGCGGCTCGCCTCGGCGACCGCCTCGACGTCGGTGACCACCTCGCAGATCCCGCTCAGGGCGTCGAGCAGCGCACCGTCGACCGGGACCGGGGTCGCGTCGAAGTGGCTCGCCGTGCCGGCGAGCTCAATGGGTGGCGTGGGTGTGGTGCTCAAGGGCTGCATCCTCCGCATCGCAGAGCTCGTAGTAGGCGGTGAGTTGACGTGCCCGCTCCGCATCGTCCCATCCGAGCTCGTCGGCGAGCAGGTCGGCGACGGTGGTGGCGGCGGCGCGGCTGGCCTCGCGGTCGAAGAGGTGCACCCGCGTGCGGCGGCAGAGGACGTCGTCGATCGTCGTCGCCATCTCGCGGCGGACCGCGTACAGCGCCTCGGCGCGGGTGTCCGGTTGCCCCTCGACGAGCGGGCGGGCCAGCGCTTCGTCGACGGCCATCAGGGCGCGCACCTCCGCCGCGTCGCTCCCGTACCGGTGGGCGAGGCGCCCGCTCAACATACGACGGTTCACGGCACCGTGCAGGGGTAACCGCCGTGTGCGGCTGCGTCGGGGTCTGGCGCTGCGATCGAGATGGGCCACGGCCGCGTCGACCGCGTCCTGCGCCATCCTCCGGTAGGTGGTCAGCTTGCCGCCGGTGACGCGGACCACCCCGTTCGGCGACACCTCGACCCGGTGGTTCCGCGAGAGGTCGGTCGTGGACGTGTCGTCGCCGTCCGAGCGAACCAACGGTCGCAGGCCCGCCCAGACGCCCGTGACGTCGGAGGCGGTCACCGTGCCGTCGATCGCCTCGTTGAGGGCGGTGAGGAGGTAGTCGAGGTCGTCGCCGTCGCACGTCGCCAGGTCGAGCGAGCCGTCGTGGTCGCTGTCCGTGGTGCCGAAGTAGGTGTGACGGAACGTGCCGTCGGGCTGCGCCCCCCACGGCACGAGGAACATGCTGCGGCGGTCGCTGCGGATCGGCACGATCACGGCGATGTCGTTGCGCACGAGCTCCCAGGGCACGGACGCATGGACGCCCTTCGCGGGCCGGATCGAGTTCGGGTGCTGTCCCTCGTCGAGCGCCCTGACGTCGTCGGTCCAGACGCCGGCAGCGACGACCACCGACCGCGTCCGCACGCGCAGGTCGGTGTCGTCGAGCGACACCGACACCTCGTGGAGACCGTCACCGCTCTCGAGGGCGGCGACCTCGGCGCGGTTGAGCACGATCGCGCCGTGATCGGCAGCCGTGCGAGCGATCGTCAGCGTGAGCCGGGCGTCGTCGGCGGAGGCGTCGTAGTAGACGTAGGCACCGCTCAGCCGGTCGGTACGCGCGGTGGGGAAGTGGCGCGCGGCCTCCTCGGCCGTGAGTCGACGGTGCAGCTTGCCGATCCTCCAGCCACCCGTGGCGTCGTACATCCACAGCGCCGACCCCAGCGCCCGGGCGACCTTCCGTGAGATCACGCCGTCCTTGGACAGGATCGGGATGAGGAAGGGGAGCGTGTCCACGAGGTGGGGGGCGTTGCGCATCAGCCGCGTCCGCTCGCGCAAGGCCTCGTAGACCAACCGGACATCGCCGCCCTGGAGGTATCGAAGGCCGCCGTGGACCATCTTGGAGCTCTTCGACGAGGTGCCGGCGGCGAAGTCCTCGCGCTCGAGCAACGCGGTGCGCAGGCCGCGCGACGCAGCATCGAGGGCGACCCCCGCGCCGGTGATGCCACCGCCGATCACCACGACGTCCAACGGGTCGGGCGCCTCAGCAGCCGTGGCCAGCGCCCCGGACATCGCCGCGCGGTCGAAGGGGAGCGGCGACGGAGCGCGGTCCGGCATGCAGCGGAGCGTACCCGTCGGGGTGCTGAGCAGCCGATACGTTGGCTCCGACCACGGATGACCACCACCAACGACCCGCACGACCCGGCCTATCTCGACGAGGCCGACACCCGCCTGGAGCTGGCTCGTGTGTTCGACGTGTGCACCGGTTGCCGCCAATGCGTCGATCTGTGCGGGGTCTTCCCGTCGCTCTTCGCCGCACTCGACGCCGACGGAGGCCGGACCGCCGACGCGCTGACGCCGTCGGACCAGGACGACCTGGTCGACCGGTGCCTGCACTGCAACCTCTGCTCGACCGATTGCCCGTTCACGCCCGAACGCGCCCCGGAGGTGGCCGTTGACGTGCCGCGCACGATGGTGCGCGCCGAGGCGATGCGCACGGCGCGCACCGCCGCCGCGGGCCAGCCACGACGGCACCGCTCGTTGCTCGGACGCAGCGAGCGGGTGGGATCCTTCGGCCGGGTGGGGGCCGCGGTCGCCAACGGGATCGGTGGTGCCCCTCCGGGATCGCTCCGGCGTCGGCTGCTCGAGCGGACCAGCGGCATCTCGGCCCAACGGCTGCTGCCCTCCTTCGCGCCGCACCGCTTCTCGGCCTGGTTCCGGGAGCGTCTCAAGGTCACCGTCGAGCGACCGCAGGCGGCGGTGGCGATCTACCCGGCCTGCCTCGTCGAGTACCACGACACGGCGATCGGTCACGCTCTGGTCAAGGTCTACGAGCGCAACGGCGTCGACTGCGAGTTGAGCGGCGCCGGCTGTTGCGGGGCGCCGTGGTTGCACAGCGGGCATCTCGATCGGTTCCTCCACGCCGCGGAGCGCAACGTGGAGGTGCTCGCCGCCGAGATCCGGGGCGGCAAGGACGTGATCGTGCCCCAGCCGACGTGCCTCCAGGTCGTCCGCGACGAGTACCCGGTGTACGTGCGCGGCTCACTCGCCGACCTGGTGGCCGAGCACACCTACGACGCGGCCGAGTACCTGATGGTGCTGCACGACGGCGACGACACGTCGCTCGACCTCAACTTCGTCGCGCCGATGCAGCGGATCACCTATCACGCCCCGTGTCACCTGCGCGCCTCCGGCGAGCGGTCGCGCAGTCGCGACCTCCTCCGCCTCCTGGGCGCCGACGTCGATGTCGTGGCCCAGTGCTCGGGCACCGACGGGTCCTGGGGGCTGCTCGCCACCAACGCCGACACCGCCCTCGAGCAGGCGGTGTCGCTCGGTGCGCGCATCGAGCAGGCGCCGAGCGACGTGGTGGTCGGCGATTGCCACATGGCCAACACGGCGATCACCGAGCAGACCGGGCGCCCCACGATCCACCCGATGCAGTTGCTCGCGCTCGCTGTCCGTGAGAAGTCCGGTGTGTGGGGCGGTGCCACCGAACGCGATGCAGTTGCTCGCGCGCGCCTATGGGATCCCGCCCGAGCCGTGAGCAGGGACGACGCGAGCGGCGACGATCCCGAGAATCCCAATTTTTCCCTGGCGCGCGCCGGACCGGCGATCTAGATTCGACCGCGGGTGCCCAGGTGACGCGCCCAGACCAGGAGAACCGATCTGAGACCATTGGGGGTTGCCCGGGTGACGGTACAAGAGCTGAAGTGGTGGGACATGGGAGCGTGTCGTGGACTCGACGCCTCCATCTT
>CAYGLH010000158.1:0-8359 GCA_964350535.1 uncultured Ilumatobacteraceae bacterium | reverse complement strand
GCGGCCCGACGTCTCCCCGCCGACGGGTCATCGCCAGCAACAGATGCGTAGGACGGTCGTCGGCCGCCAGCACGCCCAAGGCATCGAGCGTTGCCGCGTCCGCCCACTGCAGATCGTCGACGAACAACAGGAGCAGTGACGTTGCCGACACCTCGCCCACGAAGTTGACGAGCTCGCGCACCATCCGCGTCCGGGTCGCCAACCGCTGGGCCTCCACGAGCATGTCGAGGTCGGACGGGTCGGCAAGCCACGGCATCTGGGCGAGCCACGTCGGCGCGTAGCGGCGCAGCGCCTGGAGCAGCTCGCTGCCTCCCGTGCGCACGACTGCGTCGATCAGGTCGAGCAGGGGTCCGTACGGCTCGGGGGGCATGGTGGTCTCCGGGCACCGCCCACGGCCGACGAGCCACCGCTCGTCCAAGGTGTCGACGAACCGCTCGATCAGCCGGGTCTTCCCCACCCCGAGCTCCCCTTCGACGAGGACCACCGACGGGTCACCGGCTTCGGCTCGGAGGGTGGCGTCGGAGAGACGCCCCAGCTCCTCGGTGCGTCCGACGAAGAGCGGTCCCGCACCCGACCGGCCATCGGCCGACTCGGCGATCCACCTGAAGCCGATCCCGTGCTCGGTCTTCACGTAGCGCGGGCGGCGGGCGTCGTCACCGAGCGCTTCGCGCAGCCGCCGCACGGTCCGACTGAGGGCGTACTCGCTCATCGGCTGGTCCGGCCACAGCGCCTCGCCGATGGCCTGCTTCGTCACCACCTCGCCGGGTCGGGCGAGCAGCACCTCGAGGAGTGACCACTCCCGGGGCGCCAGATGAACGTCACCGCCGTGCCCGATCAGCCGTCGCTCGTCGAGGTCGACGCGGTACGGACCGGCCCGGACCTCGCGCGACACCCCCACATCGCCATGGTGGCACTTCCGTCGACACGGGTCAGAACTCGGTCAGGAATGGGTGCGCGACGGTCAAGACTCATCCATTTGTCCTGCGTACGGTGGTGATGGCCAGGCACGGTGTGACGTCACGGCCAGGGAGGGCACGACATGAGGGGCACGACCGACAGCGGGAACGGCCAGCGGCGGACCACTCGACGACGCTGGCGGTTGATCGGCCTCGCCGCTGCGGTCGCCCTCCCGACCACTGCGGTAGCGGTCGTCGCGCCGCCGGTGGTCGCCCCCGAGATCGTGTCCGCCCACGAGGACAGCGGCTACTACCGGGGGTCGAGCGTCCAGACCGAGCTCACCGACTGGATGAGGGACGTCCCCGACGACACGTACCTCAGCGACATGTCGATCCCCGGCACGCACGACTCGGGCGCCGACCAGGGCGACTACCTCAATGTGCGGACACAGTCGCTCACGATCGACGAGCAACTCCGCTCCGGCATCCGCTTCTTCGACATTCGCGCCAACCACGACAACGACGGCGAGTTCCGCATCTTCCACGGGTGCGTCAACCTCGACCTCGACTTCGAGGACGTGATGGACGACTTCGTCGAGTTCCTGGACGAGCACGACGACGAGACGATCATCATGCGGCTCAAGTACGAGCGCGGCTTCGGCTTCGACTGTGGCAGCGAGACGAGCACGGACGAGTCGTTCACCCGGACCTTCGAGTCGTACATGGATGCCAACTCCGGTGAGTACGGCAACAAGCTGCACGGCTACCCGACCTACGAGTACGACGAGAATCCTCAGCTCGGTGAGTTGCGCGGCAAGATCTACCTGTTCCAGGACTGGATGGGCACCTGCGGCGAGTACGGGCCGTGCTGGCCGACCGACGAGGACACGAACTCCTACTTCGACATCCAGGACGAGGCGTCGGTCGGGTCGAACTGGGGTCTCTACGACAAGTGGCGCAAGGTCAAGGCTCAGCTCCACGCTGCGAACGACAGCCACAACGGCCGCGGCGGTCCGTTCTACGTCAACTTCCTGAGCGCCAACTCGACCGGGGTCACCCCATACTTCATCGCCAGCGGCCACTCCGACTCGCGCACCAACGCATCCCGTCTCTCGACCGGGCGCACGACCGTCGTGTGGGGCTCCGACCACTGGGAGGACTTCCCGCACACCGTGTGCGCCACCGTCTTCACGACCGACTGCACCATCTCGTTCGAGGGCACCAACACGCTCACGAAGCTGTGGCTCAACAACAAGCGCTACAAGAACAACGCGGAGGGCACGAAGGACGCCGACGACCCCATTTCGTGGGACCGGGTCGGCATCGTCGTGGCCGACTTCCCGGGCGACGGACTCATCAGAGAGATCGTCGAGGTCAACCCGGTGGCGCTCAAGCCGGGCATCTCGATCGTCGCGCCGCGCACACCGGAGGGGTCCTCCATCACGTTCGACGTCGGCGCTTCGTACGGGTTCAACGACCCGCGACGGCTCATCATGACCGACGTCCCGGCCGGGGTCGATCTGCCGTCGCAGTCCGACGGGCCACTCGTGATCGTCGCCCTCGACCAGGGAGAGCTGTGGATCAGGATCTTCGACGTCGACGGCAACGACTTGAAGGGCATCCGGATGACCGACAAGCGCGAAGCGGACCTCCAGGACATCCCGGGCGGGTTGACCGTGGCCCAGTTCAAGGACCGGTACGTGGTCGGTCACGTCGGCCCCCAGGTCGAGCCCGGCGACCTGTGGTTCGGATTCTCGGACGAACGACGCCGGACGATCATGGAGGCGGCAGCACAGCTGGCCCGCCACACCTACTCGTTGAGCCCACACGGGCTGCAGTTCGCCTTCCCGGACGCGGGGCTGCCCTGCCCGGACGCCGGATCTCCCGTCTGGACCACGGAGACGACGGTGACCCGCCACTACCCCGACGACGTCGACCCGGACGGTCGGGAGCTCCGATTCCGGGCATGTGCCCGCGACAGCGAGAAGCGATCCCTGCGTGACATCGCCGTGCCGATCGCCAACGTGCCGCCGAGGTTCGAGCTCCCCGATCAGGTCATCGGGGCGGATGGAGCGGCAACGTTCGCCTCGCCGATCGTCGATCCCGGCCCGGACGCCCAAACGCTCACGGTCGACTGGGACCGGCGGACGCCGCTCCCCCCAGAGGTGATCGAGCTCGGGACCGCACCGGAGTTCAGCGTGAGTCACGTCTACGATCGCCTCGACGGCCTGGACGTCGTCGAGGCACAGGTCACCCTGACCGACGACGACGGCGGCTCGACGAGCGACGTGGTGCGGTTGTTCATCGATCGGGGCACGCCGTTCATCACGATCGACGACGAGGACGACGAGCACCCGAACAGCGGTGATCTCGTCGTGGAGACACCGAACGTCACCCTCAGCGGGCTGATCGGCGGATGCGCCGACGACGACCCACGCCTGACGATCGAGTGGGGCGACCCCGACGCCACCTCTGAGGTCGTGGACCTCGCCGCCGGGACGGACCGCTTCAGCGCGGACTTCGAGTACCCGGGCAACGGCACGAACCCGGCCGTCCTGTACGAGCCGACACTGACGCTCGAGTGCGGCGCCGGGACGGCGACCCTCGAACCGCGGATCACCGTCCTGAACCCGCCACCCCTCCTCGAGCTGGATCCGAAGCACATCGTGGGCGAGGTCACCCCGTTCCTGCTCACCGGATCGATCGGCGAGCTGCGCACCAGCGACGGCTTCACGGTGGAGGTCGACTGGGGCGACGGCAGCGAACCGGTGCAGTACCCGAGCACCGATGAGGACCTGTTCGACCTCAGCTTCGACTCGGCGCGGATCCGGATCCCGTACCTCTTCGCCGACGATCGCGACGTCCCGATCAACACCCCGCTGGACCGGTTCGACATCGCCGTGACGGTGACCGACGGCGACGGCGGCGAGGCGAACGCGCAGCTCGAACTCAGGGTCGCCAACATCCCGCCCCAACCGACCATCATCCCCGTCGGCAACCCGGACGGGACCGTCACGGTGTCCGGGATGCTGCGCGAGCCGAGTGAGCTCGACCCGGTGGACCTGCGGATCGAGTGGGGCGACGGTTCGTTCACCGAGGCGTCCTACGGCCCGCGGCCCGCCCACGAGCAGGACTACTCGGTCACCCGCCCCGACCCGTACGACCGATCGGGCACGTACCCCGTCACGGTGATCGCCCGCGACGACGACGGTGGCTTCACCAGCCAGACCGTCCTCGTCGAGGTGTCGGTGGACGGTCCCGACATCCTGCAGGTCACGGGCGACACGATCGGCGAGGGCGAGACGGCCACGATCGCGGCGGTGTTCACCGATCCCACACCCGGCGAGACGTTCACCATCGAGGTCGACTGGGGCGACGGCAGCGAACCTGACGCGTTCCCGCTCCCGGCCGGGCCCACGATCTTCGAGCGCAGCCACCTCTACCGTGACGATCCCGACGGCGCATCGGAGGAGTACGAGGTCACCGTCACGATCACCGACGCCGAGGGCAACGCCGCGGTCGAGCGCGCCGTCGTCACGGTGCGCAACCTCCTGCCGCGGCTGGAACCGGTCACCGCGACGGAAGTGGTCTCCGAGGGCGAGTCGGCCACTGTCGAGGGAGCGTTCTCCGATCCGGGCGCCGATGCCGGCGACATCGAGATCGACTGGGACGACGGCGAGGGCCCGCAGACGTATCCGTACGCGGCGCTGGCCGACCCCACCGAGCAGCGGGGCTTCTCGGAGTCGCGAACGTACCTCGATGACGGTCTCGCGCGGCTCCGGGTGACGGTCGTCGACGACGACGGCGGCCGGAGCATCGTGCGACCCGCCAACGTGAGCGTCGAGAACGTCGCGCCGACCACGACGGCCGAGGGCGACACGATCGAGGAAGGCGGCACGGCGACGATCACCGGCGTCATCTCCGACCCCGGCTCGGCCGACACCCACACCATCGCGATCGACTGGGGCGACGGCAGCACGGTCGGGCCGCCGACCGACGCCCCGTCGGGTCCGACCGAGTGGTCGCGCCAGCACGTCTACGACGCGGTCGGCACGTACACGGTCACCGTCACCGTCACCGACGACGACGGCGGAGCGACGACGACCACCACCACGGTGGAGGTCGCCAACGTCGCCCCGTCGATCACCTCGCTCACCGGCGACACGATCGACGAGGGCGGCACCGCCACCGTGAGCGGCGAGTTCACCGACCCGACCCCCGGCGACACGTTCACCGTCACGATCGACTGGGGCGAGGGCGACCCGGTGGCGTACGACTACGACGCCGGCTCGACGGGCTTCTCGGAGACCCATCGGTACGCCGACGACGACCCCACCGGTACATCCGTCGACGACTACGAGGTGGCGGTCACCATCGCCGACGACGACGGCGGCAGCGACAGCGGCACGACGACGGTGACCGTCGGCAACGTCGATCCTGAGATCACGGCCACGGGCACCACGGTCGAGGAGGGCAGTCTCGCCGCCATCGGCGGGACGCTGAGCGACGTCGGCACGCGGGACACCTTCCTGCTCGACGTCGACTGGGGCGACGGCACCACCGGGCCGACGCAGGACCTGGCGGCGGCGACGACCGACTACGCCGCCGAGCACGTCTACCACGATGTCGGGACCTACACCGTCGCCGTGACGGTGACCGACGACGACACCGGCAGCGCGTCCGCGACCGCCGAGGTCGTCGTCACGAACGTCGCCCCGTCGATCACCTCGATCGCAGGCGGCGCGATCGACGAGGACGGCACGGCGACCGTGAGCGGTGAGTTCACCGATCCTGGGGCCGCCGATACGTTCACGGTGACCATCGACTGGGGCGAGGGGGCGCCGGTGGAGTACAGCTACCCCGCCGGCTCGACCGCGTTCTCCGAGACCCACCAGTACCTCGACGACAACCCCACCGGCACACCGGCCGACGAGTACGAGGTCGTGGTCGCGATCGCGGACGACGACGGTGGAAGTGCCACTGCGTCCGCGACCGTCTCGGTGTTCAACGTCGCGCCGACGATCGCGGTCGACGGGCTCACCGACGAGCTGGGCCGACCGGTGGATCCGGGCGTCCGACCGGTGATCGTCCATCTGCCCGTCGACCTTGGCGCTCAAGTCGCGGACGTCGGGAGCCTCGACACCCACACGGCCTTCCTCGACTGGGGTGACGGAACCGTCGAGGAGCCCCCGGTCGACGCGGGCACCATCGTCGCGTCGCATGCCTATGGGTCGGCCGGCACCCATCCCGTGGTGCTGATGGTCACCGACGACGACACCGGTGCCGCCGAGGTGTCAGCCCAGATCGAGGTGCTCGACGCGTGCGGGGTCGCCGACATCGTCGCCGACCGGCTGCGCGCCGCGCTGGCAGACGCCGACGCCGCCTCATCGCTGCGCCTGCGGCTGGCCATCTCCCAACTGGTCGGGAGCCGCGACGGCCGCGCTGCGAACGGTGCGTGCGACCACCTCGAGAACGGCAACGCGATCACCGCCATGTTCAAGTTCGGCCTTGCGGTCGACAGCCTGATCGCCGATGGCCCGGCGCCGGCCGACGACTCCGTCGAGTTGCTGACGTTGGCGTCGAAGTCGGTGGCGGTCGATGTCGTCCAGCGCGCCGACGACAACGCGAGCCGCTGGTGGCGATGGCTCGTCGATGCCGCCCGCGAGCAGATCGCCGCAGGCGACGCACACCTCCACGCCGGCGATCACGCCGGTGCGCTCGAGCGATACACGGCCGCCGTCGTGCGGGTGCGGGCGCTGTTGTGACGTGCGGCCTCCCGTCGGTCCATGATCGGTGCCGGATCGTGGCGGGCTCGGAGCGACGCTCTTGACGGAGGCCGACGGACGGGTCGACAGGACCTGGTCCGGATCAGTCCCGGAATCCGGGATGGATCCAAGCCAGATCGCGTCAGCGGGACGGATCTCCCCCAGATCAGGCCCGCCGTGCGGCCGATGGAGGACGGCGATGGTGGAGACGGCGGGAATCGAACCCGCGACCCCCTGCTTGCAAATCCGAGAATCGGCGATATCGGCGAGTTCCAGATGCTGACCGACCGTGCCGAAACGTATCGCTCTACCAGGCGCGATGAACGCACCTCTCAGTACTCGTCGGACTGGCCGACACGGCCCGGTGCAGACCGAATTGATACAAATCTGATACATCGGCGACCGCCTGCACAACCGGTCAGGCACGGTTCGCCGATTTCGGCCGATGTATCAGACCGACAGCGACCGGCGTGCGTCCGAGCAGGCGAGCATCCTATGGCTGGGCGATCGTCGAGGCGGGCGGCGGGGGTGTGTCTGCTGCGTTCAGCTCGTCGAGCGTGGGGTAGTCCGGACGTTCGACGTCGTACCGCTCGGTCCAGGTGGCCTGGTCGACGATCTCGATCGATCGGGCGAAGGTGAGCGCGTCGTCGACGTCGGAGGCACCCACGACGCTGGCCCAGGTGGTGTCGCTGACTTGCCAGTGCACGCTCGCTCCCCAGTCCGGAGCATAAAGCCAGCCGGTGGCGCCGTTGATGTCGATCTGCTGCAGGTCGCCGACCGGTGCCCATGACAGGCGAGGATCGCGAGTTGCGACCCTGATGGCGATGCCGTCCCCGTCGTCTCCGTCGCTGGCGCGTGTCCAGGCGTCGACAGTACCGATTGCCGATCGGGTCGGCGGCACGATCACCTCGTAGCCGTCCGGCAGCGCATCGACAGCAAACGTTGCGTCACCGTTGCCGTCGACGCGTGCCCCGTTGATCGGGAAGCCTCCTGCGGCCTGCAGGAACGCGATCGGGTCGCGGCCGGATGCGGCGAGTGCTGGGGTTCCGGGGAGGACGACGGTGGTGATCGCGGGAGATCCCGGCTCGACGTACACGTCGACGTCGAGTCCGGCGACGGTCTGGTGTCGAGGACTTCCGGGGAAGTGATCGCCTCCAGCGGTGGCATAGACCGACAGTGTGACGCCGTCGCGGAGAAGGCCCGCTTCGGGCCGGGCGACGAGAGCTGCGACGGTGTCCGAGCCCAGCAAGCTGCCCCAGCTCGCGGACGCCGATGAGGCTGTCGGCCACCCATCGGTGACCACCCCGAAGCGGTCCGGCTCGAGTGCACCTGCCGCCAGGGGCGGCGCACCCTCTGCGGATGGGGCCTCCGAGGGTGTGACCGGTTGCTGGGCCGGTGCGGGCGCATCGGCTGGACGTTGGGCGACCACGAGCCCACCGATCAGCGCAGCTGTCGCTGCGGCCGACGCCAGCAGCCACCATCGACGGGAGCGCTCGGGTGCGCTCCGGGTGGGCGTGAGTTCGAGCAGCTCGCCGCCGTCGCCGGGATCTGGGCGCGTGGGCTCGAGTGGGATCTCGGTGTCGCCGGTGGTGATGAAGTGGATCAGACGTTCGCGCTCGGCACGTTCCCATGCCCGAGAACGTGGAGCGGGAGGGACCAGCTCGCGGAGCTGTCGGGCGAGTTGGTCGTCGGTGAGTT
>CAYGLH010000157.1:0-8382 GCA_964350535.1 uncultured Ilumatobacteraceae bacterium | reverse complement strand
CTCGAGCTCGGGGTAGCGGCCGGACGCCACGGCCTCTTGGAGCCGCGCGTTGTGCGAGGCGAAGGTCGACGCAGTGGCTCCGTTCGGTGAGATGTAGCCCACGTCGGTGCGATAGTCGAGCCAGACGACCCGCGAGATTCCCCGGCGTCGTGCCGTCGTGACGACGTCGTCGATCGCGGCGGCGAAGGTCGACCCGGCGTCGTTGTACCCGGCCGCCACGACCAACGTCTCGAACCGCCCGGGTGCCGCGCCGACCGCCCCCACCGCGGTGGTCGGGCGATACCCCTCACGCCCACGACACGACCAGCCGATCAGGCGCCGGCACGACTCGAGGTCGGCGAAGAAGGGCGCACCGCTGAGCGCATCCAGTTGACCCGACCAGCGGATCCCGGCGAACGCCGAGTCCGACACGAGGAGCACTCGCCCGCCGAGCGACGGGATCGCGTTGCTCGGCACTGGTGCCGTCGCAGTACGCGGCGCGCCGGTGAACCACCCGACCACGTCGATGAGCAGACGGGTCCCGCGATGGGAGTAGAACGCGACACCGCGCGTGCTGAGCTGCATGAACGACAAGTTGGCGACGGGCCTCCTCCACGTGGCGTTGATCGCCGAGACCAGGGGCCGCGGCGTACCCGCTGGGTAGGCGGTCACGTAGCCGGGCGCCACGGTGTCGAGCACCGTGAGGTTGGCGACGACGGCACCATGGGGCTGAGCGAACGCTTGCTCGATGGTTCCGCCGCGGTGGAGTGCGACGTTCGCGGAGCGTGAGTCCAGCACTCGCTGCGCGGGTTGGGCGATGAAGAGCCCGTCCTCCGACGCGGGGGCCGACGCCCCGGTGAACCAGCCGGACATGTCGACGACGACGTCGGCGCGCACCGACCGGAAGACGACGAAGCCGCTGGCCGACACCGGCACGATCGTCGTGAGAGCTCGCGTGCGCTCGAGCTCGTCGACGTTGCCGGCGCTCGAGTTCGTACGCGGTGTCCCGGCCCTACGCAGGCTCACGAACCCGGGTGCCACCGCATCGACGATCGTCAGATTGATCGCGAGCGCGCGAGCGCCACGCGCTGCATCCGGGACGGGGACCACGACATCGCCCGCTCCGCGCTGTCCGGTCTCACGGGTGTCGAGCAGCCGTGTCGGCGGCGCAGGCGTGAATCGTCCCGCGGCGGCCGGACCTTCGACCGGGACGAACGACCCGTTCACGTCGATCACCACGTGCGTGGCGCGGTTGACGTACACGTCGATGGCACCACCGCCCAGCTCGGTGATCGCACCGTTGGCGATGATCGTGGTGGCGTCGAAGTTGAGGTTCGACGCCACCGGGCGTTGCTTCCCGGCAGCCGAGACGGTGACGAAGCCGCTGCCCGAC
The DNA here is from genome assembly GCA_964350535.1 of uncultured Ilumatobacteraceae bacterium. Taxonomy (GTDB): domain Bacteria; phylum Actinomycetota; class Acidimicrobiia; order Acidimicrobiales; family Ilumatobacteraceae; genus CAYGLH01. Next base: position 7,010 of record CAYGLH010000157.1, on the reverse strand, counting down.
GAGTCGACCGCGGTGACGACGAGGGCGGCGGCCGAGGACCCCTCGCCGATCCCGCACCTCCCCGCGACCTCGACGCGCACGCTGCCGCCGGTCGGCAACGGACCATCTCGCTCGCGCGTGTCGAGCAGGCGGCACGGCTCCACGGGCACGAACACCGATCCAGCGGGCGCCGCTGCGGCGCGATCTGGCCGCTCGCCGACGATCGCCAGCGGTGCCCCGAGGACGGCGATGAGCAGGACCGCTGCGGCGCGACGCGCCCACCGCAGACCGATGATGGGTTCTCGACCGACGGCTCGCTGATGCACCAGATCGTCGACCCTACGGTCGTCGAGCCCAGCAGGCCACCGAGGACCGACGACCCGACGCTGGCGGGTCGGTCGAGCGTCAGCCCTTGGCGCGGCCCGCGAAGCCGAAGAGCTTGCCGGCGACCTTGCGGATCTGGATCTCCTCGGACCCCTCGGTGATGCGGTACCGCCGGTGGTGACGGTAGATGTGCTCGAAGGGCATCGCCCGGTTGTAGCCCATCCCGCCGCACGTCTGCATCGCCCGGTCGGCGGCGTCGCAACAGAACCGGTTGCCGCGGTAGTTGCACATCGCGACCTTGTCGGTGATCTCCATGTGGTCGATGCCCTCGTCGAGCTGCCAGGCCGTCTTCCAGATCAGGGCGCGCAGCATCTCGGCTTCGGTGTACAGCTCGGCGAGCGGGAACTGGATCGCCTGGTTCGTCGACAGCCGCTTGCCGAACGTGACGCGTTCGTTCGCCCATTCCACGGCGCGGTCGATGCAGTGCAACCCGGCGCCCAGCGACGAGGCGGCCTGCCGGATGCGGTTCTCGTGCACGAAGAGCTGGGCGGTCTGCAGCCCGTAGCCCTCCTCGCCGAGGATGTCGTCGTTGTGCACCCGGACGTCGGTGAGTGTGACGTGGGCGTGGTCGGTCGGCATGTTGAACGTCCACATGAACTCCTGGACGTCGAACCCGGGGCTGTCGGTCGGCACGATGAAGCAGGTGATGCCCGTGCCGTGGCCGTCCTCACCAGAGGTGCGGGCGAAGATGTAGTCGTGGGTGGCGTGGTGGAGCCCGGTGTTCCAGTACTTCTCGCCGTTGATCACCCACTCGTCGCCGTCGCGCACCGCCGTCGTCTCCATCCAGGTGGCATCGGAGCCGTGCTTCGGCTCGGTGAGGCCGAACCCGATGCGCGCCTTACCGGCGAGCATCTTCGGGATCCACTCCTCCTGCTGGGCGGGGCTGCCGTACTTCTCCATCATCAGGACGGTGACGAGGTTGCCGACGATCGACGCCTCGTTCTGGAGGTCGTTGTGCAGGCCGAGCCCTTTGCGCGCGAGGTGCTCGCGGACGATCGCCATGTCGAGGTTGCTGCCCCCCTTGCCACCGAACCGCTCGGGGAGGTGGTAGCGGTAGAACCCCGCGTCGTCGGCGGCGCGGCGCATCCGTCCGAGCAGCGCTTCCCACTCGGCGTTCGGCAGACCGTCGCGGTCCCAGTCGGTCCGGCTGTCCTCACGCCGATGGTCGAAGAAGCGGATGTTGTCGTCCTCGTCCTCCATCGGCTTGATCACGTCCGCGATGAACTGGTCGAGGTCGTCGAGGAGTTGCTGGGTGGCGGAGGGGATGGCGAAGTCCATGCGACGGAACGTATCGATCGGAGCGTCCGGTACGGGAGGCGGAGCGGACCACGCGCCGTCGCGAATCCGTCGTCGTGCGGTGTCGCGAACGTGGCAGCCTGGGTGTCATGGGCCGTGGGGTGGCTGTCGCCAGAGGTGACGCGCGAGGGGACGCGTCGCGGCCCCTCCCGTCGGGCTGGGTCACCTTCGTGTTCACGGACATCGTCGGCTCGACGCGGCTGCTGAAGGCGCTCGGCCCCGATGCCGACCGATGCTTCGATCGTCACGACGAGTTGCTGAGGTCGGCATGGCACCGTCACGGCGGCCACGAGATCAACACGGAAGGCGACCTGTTCTTCGTCGCGTTCGACGACATCGGCGACGCCATCGACGCGTGCGTCCACGCTCAACGTCTGCTGCACGCCGAGGAGTGGCCGGCGCAGGCAGCGGTGACCGTCCGCATGGGCATCCACGCCGGCTACGCACGTCCCCGCGGTGGCGACTACCGCGCCTTGGCCGTGCACCAGGCGGCGCGGATCGTCAGCGCCGCCAACGGCGGGCAGATCCTCGTGTCCGCCACCGCGTTGGGCACGACCGATGTCGAGGCCGACCCGCATTTCACCGACCTGGGACGTTTCCGGGTGCGCGACTTCGACGAGCCCGAGCAGTTGTACCGGGTCGACCCGGCCGACCTCACACCGGCGACGGTGGCGATTCGGGCCACACCCGCCGATCGACACAACCTGCTCGCACCCGCCACGGAGTGCCGCGGCCGCGACGACGCCCGGTCGGCCGTCCGCGACCTCCTCGCGCCCGGGGCGCTCGTCTCGATCGTCGGCCCCGGGGGCATCGGCAAGACGCGTCTGGCGCTCGATGTCGCGCTCGTCGAGCTCGACCGCTGGGGCGACGGCGTGTGGTTCGTCGACCTGGCGGAGGTGGCCGAGTCGTCGTTCACCGCGACCAAGGTCGCCGGCGACCTCGGCATCGCGATCGGAGCGGGGGCCGACGCCACCGAGGCACTCCTCGAGCGGCTCGCCACGTCCGAGATGCTGATCGTGCTCGACAACACCGAGCCGCACCTCTCGGCCTGCGCCGAGCTCCTGACGGTGCTCGCGGCGTGCCGGCAGATCTGTGTGCTCACCACCGGACGCGAGCCGCTGAACCTGCCCACCGAATGGGTCTTCCGGTTGGGACCCCTCGACGCCGACGCCGCCGTCGAGCTGTTCCTCGACCGCGCTCGCCGCGTCAACGATCGCGCGGAGGACGTCGCCGACGTCCGGCGGCTGTGCGAGCGGCTCGACAACGTCCCGCTCGCCGTCGAGATCGCGGCCTCGCGCGCCGGTGTGATGTCGGCGCGCGACATCCTCGTCGAGCTCGACGACCGATTCGCGCTGCTCAAGAGCCACGACCGCTCGCTCCCCGAGCGGCACCGGACGTTGACGGCGCTGCTCGACTGGAGCTACCGGCTGCTGGACGAGCAGGAACAACGCGTGTTCCGCGCCCTCTCGCTGTTCGCCGCGCCGTTCACCCGGCACGCGGTCGCCGCCGCCGTCGACGACGGGACGATCGCCGCCGCCGAGATCCCGGATCTCCTGTGGCGACTGGTGCAGAAGTCGCTCGTCGACACCGACACCGGCGACTCGGGCACGCGCTACCGCCTCACATCGACCGTCCGTCTCTACGCCACCGATCGACTGCTCGACGCCGACGAGACGGCGGGAGCCGCGCTCCGGCTCGCCGAGTGGTACATGGAGCAGCTCGGCCCGGAACAGCCGGCCGATCGGAGATGGGTCGGCGCGGTGCGCGTCGAGCTCCCCAACCTCCGCAGCCTGATCCCGCTCGTCGTCGACCCCGATCACGAGCTGGCACAGCGGCTGGCCCACGCGATCGCCCGGCACCACCGCACCGCCCAGGTGGTCGGACCCGGGATCGACGACATCCGTCGTCTCGTCGACCAACTCCCCCGGGCGACGCCGACCCGCGTCGCGCTGCTCACCGAGTTGGCCGACCTGTTGTTGCATGGGGCGGATGTCGACGGCGCGCGACGCGTCCTCGACGAGGCGACGGCCCTCGCCGCGACCACCGGCGAACTGCCCTGGACCGAGGGGGACCTCCGCACCTCGCTCGGCGAGCTGGCGATCCGCACCGGTCGGCCGGATCTCGCCGTGGGCATCGCCGAGGAGCGGCTCGAACAGGACTCGTCGCTGCGGTCCCGAGGACGGATGCTGAACCTGCTCGGCATCGCCGAGTTCGTCCGCGGCAACCACGAGCGCGCCCTCGAGGCCTTCACACAGGAGGCGGCGGTGTTCGAGGAGACCCGGGACGACAGTCGCGTCGTGGTCGCCCACAGCAACATCGCCGAGATCGCCCTCCAACTCGGCGATCGTGCGACCGCCGCCACCGAACAGTCACTCGCGCTCGACCTCGCGCTCGAGAGCGAACTGCCGGCCATCACGGCGTTCTCGATGATGGTGTGCGCCCGACTGACCAGGCCAGGCGGCGACTTCGAGCGCGCCGCGCGCCTGCACGCCTTCGGCGAGCGGCTGCTCGACGGTTCCGGCCACCACCTCTACGACGCGGAGCGGGCCGACATCGACGTTTTTAGGGACACGGCGACCTCCGAGATCGGTGCACAGGGTGCAGCCGAGGCGCGTGAGCAGGGCACGTCGATGCCGCTCGGTGACGCCGTTCGCCTCGCCCATGCAGGCTTTGCAGAGATCGGCGGGCCGTCCGACACGACCTGAGGAACAGACGACGAACCGAAGGAGCACATCATGACCAGCACGCCGCCAGAGGGGCCGCCGTTCGGCGACCCGACCGAGGGCATCGATCCGCCGGGACCGTGGTCGGACGAGGTCGCGCACGCTGCTGCGGGCTACTCCTACCGTCCCGGCGACATCATCTGTCGCAGCGACGAGGCCGCCGCAGCCGCCACCGCCCTGGCCACCGACCGCGGTGGCGAGCCGTCCGTCCAGTCGCACGAGGTCAGCGGAAGTGTCCTCGTGCGCGATGCGACGCTCGACGCGGAGCGCGACGTCGACGCGCTCGTGGCTCGCGGGTTCCCCGTCGAGCGGAACTATGCGGTGTTCGGGCACGGTGGATGCGGGTGCGCGCCCACCCACTGCGGGTGCGGCGTCTGCGGCAGCCCGGTGTACGCGAACCCCGTCTACGCCAACCCGGTCTACGCCAATCCCGTCTACGCCAACCCGGTCTACGCCAATCCGGTCTACGCCAACCCCGTGCTGCTCAGCCCGATCTATCCGAGCCCGACGTGCGCCAACCCGGTCTACGCGAACGAGTACAAGGCGACCGGCAGGCGCAGCCACAGCGCGCGCCCTGCGGCCAAGCGGATGCCGCCCGAGCTCGAGCTCCCGCCCGACGAGGAGTGGGTGTTCATCATCGACACCGGCATCGCTACGGTGGACAACCTGCCCCCGCTGCTGCGCGAGGTGCCGAACCTGGCGAACCCGCCGTTCCCCGGATCCGTCGACGAACCCAATCCCGGCTTCCTCCACCCCGCGAACGGCCATGGCACCTTCATCGCGGGAGTGCTCGAAGAGCTGGCGCCCGGCCGTGATCCGGTGCCGATCCGGATGCTCTCCTCGATGGGACACGGGCACGTCTGGGAGATCGGTCTCGTGCTCTACGCGATGTCGCTCTTCTCCGACGACCGGACGGTCATCAACCTCTCGTTCGGTGGCTATGCCGACGCGCACATGGGGTTCCTCCACGACGCTGTGCGCGCCGTCCGATCGTCGGGCGCGGTGATCATCGCGTCGGCGGGCAACGACGGGATCTGTCGACCGATGTTCCCGGCGGCGTTCCCCGAGGTGATCGGCGTGGCCGCACTCGCGCCGAACGGTCCGGCTCCGTTCTCGAACCACGGCGACTGGGTCGACGCGTCGGCGCCGGGCACCGACCTCATCTCCGCCTTCTACAACTTCTACGACGGAGCCCTCCCGGCGCACCCGCTGCCCGGAAGCGGCGATCCGGACCACTTCGAGCAGTGGGCCCGATGGTCGGGCACGTCGTTCGCCGCGCCGGTCGTCGCGGCGGCGGTCCTCCGGACGATGGCGCTGACGCGCCGCTCGGCGAACGATGCCGTGGACACGGTCGTGCGTGGCCCCGGGCTGCTGCGGTTGCCGGGCTTCGGCACCGTCGTCAACCTGACACCTCCGGTGGCCTACTGACCAGGGCGCCGGTCAGCTGACGCCGGTGATCGTCAGTGCCGGTGACCGTCAGTGCCGGTGATCGTCAGTGCCGGTGATCGTCAGTGGAGGTGATCGTCAGTGCCGGTGACCGTCAGTGGAGGTGCGGCGAACGCTGGATCAGCACCGGGCACGGCGCGTGGCGCACGACGTTGGCGGCCGTGCTGCCGACGACCATCCTCGAGAGCCCGGTGCGGCCGTGCGTGGCACACACGATCATCGAGGCGCGGAGCCCTTCGGCGAACTCCGCGAGCGCCGCCGCCGCATCGGTGTGGTTGAGCACCTCGGTCTCGACCGTGTGCCCCGACGATGTCGCCAGCTCACCCGCCAACCGATCGGTGTAGTCGGCGTCGGCGACCTCGGGCGAACGTCGTTCGCGCGGGTCGATCACCTCGACGATCCACGGGATCACGCCGAGCTCGATGGCCCACGCAGCTGCCAGTCCGAGCACGGACTCCGAGTGCTCGGAACCGTCGACGCCGACCACGATGTTCTCGCCGAAGTCGGGCACCGTCGCCTCGGGACCGACGACGAGGACGGGCCCGAAGGTCTCGAGCAGCAGCTCCTCGGCGATCGATCCCATCAGCGCCGCGGACCGTCCGCGACCATGTGAAGCGACGACCACGACGCTGCCCTCGTGCGCCGCGACGAGCGTGGACACCGACGCGGCGACGCCGACGTCGGCCACCGGGACGGTGACCTCGTACTCGACCTCACCGATCTCGCGGGCGTCGATGCCGTCGGCGAGGCGTGTCGTGGCGGCGCGCACCTCGTCGGCCTCGAAGACCACCTCGACGGCCTCGACCGACGCGTCGCACCGTCGGGCCAGCGCGACGGCGACGTCGAACGCCCGCCATGCGGTGTCGGATCCGTCGATCGGGACGATCAGGTGTTGCATGGTCAGGACCTCCGAGTGGTGTCGGGTCGACGGCGAGCGGCGAGCACGAGGCCCACGCCGCCGGCCAGGATCAGGATGCCGAGCCAGGCGACCGCGCCGTTCGAGTCCGAGCCGGTCTCGGGCAGGGTGGGCGCCACGGTCGGCGGCGCCACGGTCGGCGGCACCACGGTCGGCGGTGCGGTGGTCGGTGCCGGCCCGGTGGTGGGCGCGGGGCCCGTGGTCGGGACGACGGTGGTGGTCGTCGTGGTGGTGGTCGTGGTCGTGGTCGTCGTGGTGGTCGGGGG
>CAYGLH010000156.1:745-8427 GCA_964350535.1 uncultured Ilumatobacteraceae bacterium | reverse complement strand
GGGCGTGCAGCCGGTCGACCGTCGGCCCGAGCACCTCCGGCGCGAACATCCCTCGACCCGGTGTGTCGTACCGGCGGGCGGCGTCCTCGTCCCAGAGATCGGCGTGTTCCACGGCCCCGAGGCTCCCACGCCGCCACCCTCCGGCGCCTCCCCGTTTCGCGCCGCCGCGAGCCGTCGGGTGTTTGCGGGTCCGATCGTGGCCCGGCGGCCGATCGTCGGACCCCCAAACCCGGTGGCCACCTGCCAAGTCAGTGGGTGGCGAGCACCGCCTGGGTCGGCGGCGCCGTGGACCCGGCGTCGGACGACGCCGGCGTCGTGGCGAGGCCCTTGACCAGCAGCCGGAGGGCGAAGGCGGTCTCGGTGACGAGGGCGATCACATAGAAGGGGTCGACGACCGCACTCATCCCCGGAGCGAACACCGCCGCGAACGACCCGGCGAGGTACACGCCGCCGGTGGTGAGCATCCCGAGCGCGAGCGGACGGGACACGAGGCAGTGTGCGAACAGCACACGGCCCAGCACGAGGCACGACAGGCCGAAGGCGATCAGCCCCACGTCGTAGCCGAGGGCGTGGCGTTCCACCGCGTCGAGCGCCTCCTGCGCGAGGCCGGGCAGGATGGTGCCGTCGGGCGACACCGCCCGCCGGGCGAGGTCGAGCGCTCGCACGAGTGCCAGGAGGTTCACCGCCAGCACGGCGCCCTGTGCGAGGCGCAGCGCCGAGGCGGCGAGCGCTCGGCGCCGGTCGACGAGGCGCAACAGCCGGTACAGCCCGACGGCGACGGTCACGTCGAGAGCGATCATCACGACGTCGGCGGCGATGCCAAAACCGAACAGCCCGGGCGAGTCGGCGATGTTGCGGGCCGTCGCGGCGGCGTCGTCGGGGTCGACCAGCGCGGCGCGCACCCCGAATTCGGCGGCGATGCCCGCGACGATGATCCCCAGGTAGGCGAGCCCCGTGACCCGAGCGATGGTCGAGGGATGGCGGTCGTGAGATGTGTGCATGGTTCCTCCGTTCGTCGGGGCGATGACACGTCCGAACGTACGGATCAGGGGTCGTCCGGGTCTTGGCCCCGCCGGTCACGTCGTTGACCCATCCGGCCGCACCACCGATCGCGTGCTAGAACACGCCGATGGGCTCGGTCGGGACGCCGGTCGTCCGCCGGCTGATCGAGGTGGCGCGGGTTCCCGAGTCGACCACCGAACTGCTCGCCGACGTCGGCCTCGCGTCGGAGCCGGGCGGCGCGGGTTGGACCGGCGAGGCCGTGGACGCCGACGTCTACTACGGCTTGCTCGAGCGCATCGGCGGCGAGCGCGATCTCGAGCTGCCGTTCCGCTACGGCGCCGCGCTGCGCGCCGAGGATCTCGGCGCGCTCGGCCTGGCGATGAAGACGGCACCGACCCTCGCCGATGCGTTGCGTCGGCTCGTGCGGTACGTCCTCGTGCTCAGCGACACCCTCGAGTACGCGTTGGTCGACGAGCCGCCCGGCGCGGTGTTCGCACTGAACGGCCGACCGCACCATCGCGCCGGCGCAGCCCTCGCCAACGAGTGCGCCCTCGCTGCGGTCGTCGCGTTCCTCCGGCAGGCGAGCGGAGCGGACGTCGTGCCCGCCGAGGTCTGCTTCCGACACCCGCCGCCGTCCACGGATCGCTTCCATCGCAGCTACTTCGGGAGCGCGGTCACGTTCGGGGCGCCGGTCGACGGCATCCGCCTCACCGAGGCCCAACTCGCGCGGCCGACCGAGCTCGCCGACGACGGGCTCTCCGCGTATCTGCTCGCACAGCTCGACGAGCTCCGCTCGCGGGCGTCGGACAGGACGATGCTCGTCGCGGTGCGCGGTGCCGTCGCCGATGCCTTGGCCGACGGTGTCCCGAGCAAGGCGCTGGTCGCCCGCCGGCTCGGGATGAGCGAGCGGACGTTGCATCGCCGACTCGCCGACGAGGGTGAGACGTTCCAGGCGCTGGTCGCCGGCACGCGACGGGACGCGGCCGAGTCGCTGCTGCGCGCCGACAGCCACAACCTCGTCGAGATCGCGTTCCTCACCGGGTTCGCTGATCAGAGCGCCTTCACGCGGGCGTTCAAGCGGTGGACGGGGACGACCCCGGCGTCGTTCCGCCGCTCGGCGGCCGCCACTCCGTAGTGTTTGCGCGATGTTCTCGCGCCAAGGCGCCCGAGATCGGACGATGGTCGTCGTCCTGGCGTTGCTCGTCGGGTCGGCGATGCCGGCTGCGCACGCCGCGGCCGACCACGAGGGACCCGCGGCCGAGCGCGCCGCCCAGGAGATCCTGGCGGCGCGCGAACGCGCCAATCAGGCCGCGCAGGCCATGTTCGACGCGCAGTCCGAGCTCGACCAACTGAGCCTCGAGCTGGACGCCGCGGGTGCGCGCGTCGGTGAGGTCGAGGCGGAGACCGCCGCACTGCGGTCGAGCCTCACCGCCAGCGCGGTGCAGCGGTTCGTCAGCAGCGGCTCCTCGCCGCTGCCGCTGCTGCTCACCGACCTCCAGCGGAACACCGACGTCGAGGCGGCGCAGTTGTTCACGGGCCTCGTCAACGGCGCCGGTCAGGCCCGCACCGACGAGTTCGAGGCCAAGCTCGACGAACTGGAGGACACGCGTCAGGCGCTCGAGGCGACGCGCCAGGAGACGGTGGCGGCGCAGGAGAACTGGGCGGCGCTGAAGGACGCCGCCGAAGCCGAGGTCGTCGAGCTCGAGCGCCTGGAGGAGGAGCGGCTGGCCGACGCCCGTGTGCAGCACGCCCTCGAGGCGCAACGCCAGGCACAGGCCGAGGAGGAAGCACGTGAGCGCGCCGCGGCGCAGGCCGCCTCGGCGGCGAGCGGCGGTTCGTCCGGCGGCGGCTCGTCGGGTTCCTCCTCCGGAGGGTCGTCGGCGAGCGCCGGTGCGAGCGCGTCGGGCGGTTCGAGCAGCGGGTCGTCCGGTGGGGCTGCGCCGACGCCGAGTCCGCCGCCGGCATCCAACGCCGGCTCCGGGATCGTCTGCCCGGTCGCCGGTCCGCGGGCGTTCGCCGACACGTGGGGCGCGCCTCGTTCGGGCGGGCGGAGCCATCAGGGCGTCGACCTGATCTCCCCCGGTGGCACCCCACTGGTGGCGGTGGAGTCGGGCTCGATCAACTTCTCGACCAACCGCCTGGGCGGCAATGCCGCCTGGCTCGGCGGTGCGTCGGGAACCCGGTACTACTACGCCCACCTCAGTTCGTTCGCCGGATCAAGCCGCGGCGTGTCGCGCGGCGAGGTGATCGGCTACGTCGGCGCCACCGGCAACGCCGGCGTCGAGCACCTGCACTTCGAGGTGCATCCGGGCGGGGGGCCCGCCGTCAACCCGTACCCGTACGTGCGCGCCGTCTGCTGACCGGCGGTCAGGTGCGGCGGTGGGGGATCGCCAGCGCGACGACGCCGAGTCCGATGAGCACGCCGCCTTCGATGGTGCGGGCGGTGCACGCCGCGCGACCGCCGGCGCGCCGGATGGCCCAGCGGCCGACGGATCCGCCGACCACCGCATAGGCGCCGTCGGTCGTCGTGCCGATCGCCACGTAGAGGAGTCCGAGCGCCAGCGTCTGCACCCACACCGGACCACGGACGGGATCGACGAACTGTGGCAGGAACGCCATGAAGAACAACGCCACCTTGGGGTTGAGGAGGTTGACGATGACGCTCTCCACGAAGAGCCGACGAGCGGGTCGGGGGCCGGTCCGCGGTGGCGGAGTGTCGGCCGTGTCGGTCGCCTCGCGCCGCGCCGACAACAGCGTGCGCACCCCGAGCGAGATGACGTACACGCCGCCGATCAGCTTCACCGTGGTGAACGCCGTCGCAGAGGCGGTGATCACCGCGGACAGCCCGACGACCGCCGCCAGCACGTGGATCACCGACGCCGAGTGCACCCCGAGCACCGCGACGAGTCCGGCTCGGGTTCCCTGGGCGCTGCTGCGGGCGAGGATGTACAGCACCGCCGGTCCCGGCACGAGGAGCAGCACCAGCGACGCGGCGATGAACGGGAGGAGCGTCGACGTCGGCACCACCGGTGCGACAGTAGCGATGTCCGTGCGTCGGCCGACCAGAGGTTGGGCGCTCGCCTCCGACCGTCGAGCGTCATGGTTCTATGATGCAACCCGGCGCTCTGGACGAGGGCGACCGCACCGAGGGTGACAAGGAGCCGAGCGATGGGAATCACCGACGAGACGCCTGCCCACGTCGACGAGGTCCTCACGACCACGAGGGCGGTGCGACGACGGCTCGACCTCGACCGTCCGGTCGACAACCAGCTGCTGCTGGACTGCATCGACCTTGCCGAGCAGGCACCGACCGGCGGCAACCTCGGCAGCCGTCGATGGGTGATCGTCCGCGACCCGGCGGTCAAGCAACAGCTCGGCGAGCTCTACCGCGAGATCGCCGGCGGCTTCATCTCAGGAGCCGCCGAGCGGCTGCGCGGCACCGGACATCCGCAGGAACGGGTGATGGCGTCGTCGGCCTACCTCGTCGACCATCTCGCCGACGTGCCCGCGATCGTGATCCCGACGATCATCGGCCGGCACGACGGGTCGGGTCGGCCGGGGCTGTTCGACTCGGTGATCCAGGCGGCGTGGAGCTTCTGCCTCGCCGTGCGCGCACGAGGCCTCGGAACCACCTGGGTCACCGCCGCCCTCCAGGACGAGCAGCGCGTGAAGGAGATCCTCGGTATCCCGCCCGAGATGACCGAGATCGTGCTGCTGCCGGTCGCCTGGACCAACGGCACCGACTTCAAGCCGGCGCCGCGACATCCTGCCCGGGAGATCACCTACTTCGACCGGTTCGGCACCACGTTCGACCGCGGTCCGGACCCGGCACTGCGCTTCGCGGACGGACCGGGCACCATCGCCGAGACCGACATCGATGCATCGGCCGACGCCGTGTGGGCGCTCGTCACCGACCTCGAGGTGATCACGCGATTCTCCGAGGAGTCGCTCGGCGCCACCTGGGACGACGACCGCCGCGGCGTCGGTGCAGGCTTCACCGGCCGCAATCAGCACCGGGCGATCGGCGAGTGGTCGGTGCCCTGCTTCGTCGACACCTGCGACGAACCGCGCTCGTTCGGCTGGGTGACCTCCGATCCGGACAACCCGGGCGCACGGTGGCGCTTCGACCTCGAGCCGTCCGCTGGACGCACCCGACTCCGCTACCACTACGCCATGGGCCCGGGTCCGTCGGGCACCACGATGGCGATCGCCGGCAACCCGGACAAGGAGGCGCGCATCCTGCGCCGCCGACTGGACGAGGTCCACGCCAACATGCGCCGCACGGTCGACGGCATCAAGGTGCTCGCCGAGCACCCCAGCTGACGTTGACGACGTTGACGACGTTGACGACGCCGACGGGATGAAGCTCGGCGGCGTCGGAGGTCAGGCCGGCGACAGACCGTTGACCAGACCGAGGCCCTCGGTGCGGTAGCCGAGCAGCACGAGCAACTCGTCGGAGGCGAACTGGCGGACCGATGGGTCGAGCGACAGGAACCAGTTCTCCTGCGTGCGGTAGATCGGTCGGGTGTACCAGGCGAACACTGCGGCACGCCGTCGATCGGTCGACGTGTTGGCGCCGGTCTGGTGCCAGACGCGGCTGTCGAACACCGCGAGCGTGCCGGCGGGGGCTTCGAGCGGGACCGCGTGCGACGCGTCGTCGGGGCGCGGCATCCGGTTGAGGAGGTGGCTGCCCGGCACGAACCGGGTGGCGCCGTTGTCGCTGGTGTAGTCGTCGATGCACCAGGTGGCGTTGGCCCCCTGCGGTGCCGCCGGCCAGGGTTCGGGCACGAAGATCTGGTCGGCGTGGAGTACGCCGGCGGCACCGCCAGGCGCAGTGATGTTGCCGGAGATGTTGCCGAGCAGCATCGGCCATCCGATCGCCCGGCGGAGCAGTCGCAGCGCCGCCGGGTGCTCGACGAGGTCGACGAACACCGGCGACCGGCTGAGCAGGTTCCACACCCGCTGGTTCGAGGCGTCGGGATCGAGCAGGAACTCGTTGCCGTGGCGGGCGCGGCGCCGGTCCTGCTGCGCGGCGTCGGCGAGCGCGGCGCGCACCTCGGCCAGCGGCGCCTCCTCGAGCGCGCCCGTGACGGCGCAGATGCCGTGCGTGGCGAGGTCGTGCTCGGCCCGATCGAGGTCGTCGGTCGGCGCCGGCAACGTCATGATCGCAGCGTACTCAGAAATGTACACCCGTACAGATCTGGACGGGAGGGGTACGCTGCCCCGGATGGCCCGGGCTCCCAGCACGCGTCGGCGCGGTCGTCCGGCGAACGTCGACAGCGACGACACCCGGGCCCTCGTGATGGACGCCGCCCGCCGTGCGTTCGCCGAGCGCGGCCGCGACGGTGCCAGCATGCGCGGCATCGCTGCCGACGCCGGGTTGACGGTGATGGCGCTCTATCACTACGCCGACTCCAAGGACGCGTTGTTCGACCTCGTGTTCGCCGAGGAGGTCGGCGACATCTACGTCGAGTACGCCCAGGTCGTGATCGGGTGCACGTCGCTGATCGAGGAGATCGACGCGCTGCTCGACCACTCCGCCCGCATCCTCCGCGACCGACCCGAGCACACGCGGCTCGTGCTTCGGGCCCTCGTCGATCGCGAGCGGACACGCAGCGCGCAGGTCGACCTGTGGGACGGCGCGGTGGCCGAGTTCTTCGACGAGCTCGCCGACCGCGCTGCCGGTCGCAGTGAGATCGAGGTGTCCGAACAACGCTCGCTCGTGTCGTTCCTGTCGACCATGCTGTGGGGCCTCACCGCCCTCAACGCCTACGAGCCCGGGGCGCTCGAGGGGGCGATCGGCGCGGCCAAGTGGGCGGCGCGACGCCAGTTCCCACCGGGCTGACGGCGGCCTACCCGGACTCGGCCGCCCACGTGGCCTTCCAGTCGGCCTCGCGCTCGGCGGCGGCGTCGACGATGGGGTTCCACCGTTCGATCGTGCGGTCGAAGATCTTCATGTCGAAGCTGGTGGCGCCGCGGAACTCGAGGATCTCGATGCCGTCCGGGCCGGCGGTGTACGCGTACGGCTGGTCGCTCCGCACGAAGAAGCCGTCGCCGGCGCGCACCGTGCGCCCGCCCATCTGGGCCTCGCCCGAGATGACGTAGTAGAGGCAGTCGGCCGAATGGCTGTGCCGTGGCAGCCGGTAGCCGGCGAGGAACCGCGCGTAGACGAGGCTCATCCCGGCGACGTCGTCCTTGAACAGCACCTTGGTCTGGGATCCGGCACCGAGCGGCGTGAGGTCGAGGGTGGACAACACCTCGGCGGGCACGTCGGGAGGCGACATCATCCCGTCGTCGTCGAGGGTCGGCGCGTCGGCAGCGGTGAAGAATCGCATCCCGCGCCCGCCCGTGCTGCGGTCGGTGGTCACGTCCGGGTCGGCGGCGATGTCGGTCATGAGCGGGCTCCTTCGTGGGGGTCATCGGGGTCGTCCGGCGTGGCGGGAGGGGTGGGTGCGGAGGAGGACGTGGCAGTGGCGGTGGGGGTGAGGCCGAGGTTCAGCCCGACGTCGAGTCCGAGGCGGTAGCGCATCGTGGCGGAGCACTCGGCCTGCACCTCCGGTCGCAGCCCGACGGAGAAGTTCCACTGCGGGCGGACGAACGGGCGGGTGTAGTAGGCGAAGAGCAGCGGGCGGTCCTCGTCGGCGGTGATGTTCGCTCCCGACGTGTGCCAGACGCGGCCC
>CAYGLH010000156.1:0-735 GCA_964350535.1 uncultured Ilumatobacteraceae bacterium | reverse complement strand
CCGGGGCGAGGGGGAGGCCGCCCGACAGACGCGTCCAGACGCGGCCGTCCATCGCCAGGATCGATCCGGCGGGCGCCTCGAACGGCACGAGGTGTTCGCCGAGGTCGTCCGGCAGGTCGTCGGCGCTGGTGTAGCGCTGGCTGCCGGGCACGAACCGCGTGGCGCCGTTCTCCGCCCGCAGGTCGCAGAGGCACCAGATGACGTTGAGCGACCACGGCGACAGCCACGGTTCGGGTGCGACGATCGCCTGGTCGGAGTGGAGCATCATCGAGCCGCTGCCGGGGCGGGCGATGTTGGCGGTGAAGTTGCTGACGATGTAGCCGGGTTCGAGCACGCGCGCGGCGAGGGCATCGGCGACCGGATGCTCCAGCAGCTCGCCGAAGACGGGATCGAGGTCGACGAGGTTGAACACGCGGACGTTGCGGTCGTTCGGATCGAGGGCGGCGATGTGTGCCGGGATGCCCCGGCGCTCGCTCTCCGCGCTCGCCGCCCACAGCCGTTCGACGATGTCGTCGACGGACGCGGCGTCGAGCACGTCGGGGATCACGGCGTAGCCGTCGCTCGCCAGGCCGGCGACGGCGTCGTCGATCCTGGCAACCTCGTTGGCGGTCGTACTGGTCATCGGGTTCCCCTCGTCCGGGAGTGAATTGTACAGATGTCGAATTCTCTTGCCAAGGTGTCCTGGTGCGCCGACATCTGCATCGGGGAAGGCGACGACGAGTACTGGGTGTACCG